>JAGODN010000009.1 GCA_017998195.1 Desulfobulbus sp.
TTGCCGGCCAGTTCGAGCACACCGGCCGCGCCCATGGCATGGCCGATGCTCGACTTGGTGTTGTTGATCCAGGTGGCCGGGCAGGCGGCGAAGGTCTCACGCAGGGCCCGACATTCCTCGACATCGCCCTGGCGGGTACCGGTGGCGTGGGTGTTGACGATGGTGATGTCCGCCGGGGTCAGGTCGGCCCGGCGCAGGGCCAGTTCCATGCACTCGCGCTGGCGCGGGCCGTAGGGCAGGACAACGTCGCGGGCGTCCGAGTTCATGGCGTAGCCGGTGATCTCGCCGAGGATGCGGGCGCCGCGGGCCAGCGCCCGGTCGAGCCGCTCCAGGGTGAACACGCAGCCCCCCTCGGAGATGACGATGCCGTTGCGGTCCCGGTCGAACGGCCGGCTCGCCCGGGTCGGGTCCGGGTGTTCGGCCAGGGCCCCCTGGGCGCGGAAACTGGCGAAGATGCCAAAACTGCCCACGCACTCGGAGAGCCCGCCGCAGAGCGCCAGGTCGACCTCGCCCAGGCGGAGCATCTGCACCCCCTGGATGAGGGCGGCGTTGCCGGCGGCACAGGCGGCGCCGATGGCGTAGTGCGGCCCGGTCAGGCCGAGGTTCAGGGTGATCTCACCGGCCGGGTTGTTGAGCACGGTGCGCGGGTTGTGGTGGTGGGTCCAGTAATCGACGTCGTTACCGTACTGGCCGATGTTGAACACCTCGTTCTCGGTTTCCACCGTGCCGTGCTCGGTCAGGCCGATGTAGACGCCGGTGGCGGCGCGGTCATACTCGGAGAAATCGATGGCCGCGTCCCGCAGGGCCTCGTTGGCGCAGTAGACGCCGATGCAGCCGGCGCGGGTGCCGCGGCTGTTCTCCCGCTTCTTGCGGTAGCGGGTCTCGGCAAAGGTGCACACCCCGGCCGGGTGCACGCCCATGTAGCGCAGGTCGAGGGTGGTGATGCCGCTCGTGCCGGCCAGCAGGTTGCTGCGGAACTCCGCCAGGCTGGCAGCCCCGGGGGCCACCAGGCCCACCCCGGTGATGACGATGCGCCGGTGATCCACGGTCCGGCGGCTCTGTTCTCTGGACACGACTGCGCCGCCCTCAGCCGAGCAGTTCCCGCACCAGCGGGACCACCCGGCCCACGGCCTCGTCGAGCTTGTCGGGCATGGTGCCGCCGGCCTGGGCCATGTCCGGCCGGCCGCCGCCCTTGCCGCCGACGATGGTCGCCACCCGGTTGACCAGGTCGCCGGCCTTGATCCGGCCGGTCAGATCCTTGCTCACCATGGCGAGCAGGGCCGCCTTGCCCTCGAACTCGCCGCCGAGCACGATCACCCCGCTCTGCAGCCGGTCGCGCACCTTGTCGCCGATCTCGCGCAGGGTCTTGGGCGAGTCGAGCGGCACCCGGCCGGCGATCACCCGCACGTCGCCCACTTCCACCGCCGAACCGACCAGCTGGTCGAGATCGGACAGGGCCATGGAGGCGTTGAGCGCGGCGATCTGTTTTTCCAGCTCCTTCTGGCGCTTCATCAGCCCCTGGATCTTGTCCGCGGCGCCCTCGATCGGCCCGGACAGAACCTCGCCGATGGCCGCGGCCTGGCGAGCCAGGTCCTGGGCCCACTGCACCGCCCCGGGCCCGGTGACCGCCTCGATGCGGCGGACACCGGCGGCGATGCCGGTCTCGACCACGATCTTGAAGAAACCGATGTCGCCGGTTCGCCCGGCGTGGGTGCCGCCGCAGAGTTCCTTGCTGAAGCCGCCGATGCTCACCACCCGGACCGTGTCACCGTATTTCTCGCCGAACAGGGCGGTGGCGCCCTCGGCGATGGCCTCCTCGCGGCCGAGCAGGTCGGTGGCCACCGGCTCGTTGCGGCGGATCTCGGCGTTGACCAGCTGCTCCACCGTGAAGATCTCGCCCAGGGTGAGCGGCGAGAAGTGGGTGAAGTCGAAGCGCAGCCGGTTGTGGTCCACGGCCGAGCCGGCCTGCTTGACATGGTCGCCGAGCACCTGTTTGAGTGCGGCCTGGAGCAGGTGGGTGGCGGTGTGATTGAGGGCGGTGGCGGCACGACGATCGGCCACCACCAGGTCCACCCGGGTGCCAACCGTGAGCCGCCCCTCGACCAGCTGGCCCTGGTGGAGGATCAACCCCTCGGCCGGGGCGAGGGTCTTTTCGACCACGAAGCGGCCGCCCGGCCAGGTGATCTCGCCCTGGTCGCCCACCTGGCCGCCGGACTCGGCGTAGAACGGCGTCTGCGCGCAGAAGAGGCGCAGGCTCTCGCCGGCCGCGGCCTCGTCCACCAGCTGGCCGGCCGCGTTGACGATGGCCTCCACCGCGGCCACGCCCCGGCGGCTGCCGTAGCCGATGAACTCGGCCTTCCTGCCCAGGTGGGCCAGTTCGATCACGCCGGCCTCCAGGTGGTCCACATCGCTGCCCTTCCAGGACTTGCGCGACTGCTCCCGCTGCTGCTCCATGGCCCGGGTGAAGCCCGGCTCGTCAAAGGCGATGCCTTTTTCGATGGCGATGTCGCGGACGATGTCCACCGGGAAGCCGAAGGTGTCGTAGAGCTTGAAGATGAACTCGCCGGGGATCACGGCCGCATCGCCCTGCGCCTTTTTCAGGTGGCGGATCTCCTGGTCGAGCCGATTGAGCCCGTGATCCAGGGTCTCGCCGAAGCGCTGTTCCTCGTTAGTCACCACCTTGGCGAGCAGGTCGCGGGTGTTGTCGAGGTGCGGGTAGGCAGCCCGCATCTGTTCGGTGACGAGCGCGCAGACCCCGGGGAAGAAGCTGGTCAGGCCGAGGGCGCGGCCGTAGCGGATGGCGCGGCGCATGATCCGCCGGAGCACGTAGCCCCGGCCCTCATTGGCCGGGAGCACGCCGTCGGCCACCAGGAAGGTGGTGGCCCGGGCGTGGTCGGCGATCACCCGCATGGACACGTCGTCGGCCGGGATGTCGTGGTAGCGTTTGCCCGCCAGCGCGGCCACATGCTCGATGATCGGGGTGAACAGGTCACAGTCGTAGTTGTTGGTCTTGCCCTGGACCACCGCGGCCACCCGCTCCAGCCCCATGCCGGTGTCGATAGATGGTTTGGGCAGGGGCGTCATGGTCCCCTTTTCGTCGCGGTAGAACTGCATGAACACCAGGTTCCAGATCTCCAGGAAGCGGTCGCAGTCGCAGCCCAGGGCGCAGTCCGGCCGGCCGCAGCCGACCTCGGCGCCCTGGTCGATGTGGATCTCCGAGCAGGGGCCGCAGGGCCCGGTGTCGCCCATGGCCCAGAAGTTGTCCTTCTCGCCCATGCGCACGATGCGGCCGGGGCGGAGCCCCTCGACCTGCTCCCACAGGGCATGGGCCTCGTCATCGTCGTTGTACACGGTCACCCACAGCCGCTCCGGGTCGAGCTGCAGCTTTTCGGTGAGGAACTCCCAGGCAAAGGCGATGGCCTCTTTCTTGAAATAATCGCCGAAGGAGAAGTTGCCGAGCATCTCGAAGAAGGTGTGGTGGCGGGCAGTGTAGCCGACGTTCTCCAGGTCGTTGTGCTTGCCGCCGGCGCGGACGCTCGCCTGGGCGGTGGTGGCCCGCACATAGGGCCGGGTCTCCTCGCCCATGAACACCTTCTTGAACTGCACCATGCCCGAGTTGACGAACAGCAGGGTCGGATCGTCGTGCGGCACCAGCGAGGAGGCGGGCACCCGGGTGTGGCCCTTGCTCTCGAAATATTCCAGGAAGAGGGTTCTGATCTCGTTACCGGTCATGGCGTCCTGACAGCGTTTGTTGGTTGATCGATGCCGGGAATCCGGCGGACGGGCGGTCGGCGGTGGTCCCGGACCGCTGCGCCGGAAAAAAGGCGCAAGGTCCGATATGATACCATACCAGAGCCTGTTGCAAACAAAAAACGGAACGGTTCCCCGGCGGGAAACAGCACAGGCGGGACGCCCCTGCGCCCCGCCTGTTGTGTTCTCGCCAGCGGAGGAATCGGGCCCGGACCGCCGGACGGCGGCCCGGTCCCGGTGGTTCAACCCATCTGCTTCTTGGAGTCGACCAGCTGCTCGACCACCGACGGATCGGCCAGGGTCGAGGTGTCGCCGAAGTCGGCGAAGTCGTTGGCCGCGATCTTGCGCAGGATGCGGCGCATGATCTTGCCCGACCGGGTCTTGGGCAGGCTCGGCGCCCACAGGATCACCTCCGGGGTGGCGATGGGGCCGATCTCCTTGCGCACGTGCTGGCGCAGCTCCGCCCGCAACTCCTCGCTCTCCTCGGCCCAGGTCATCAGGGTGACGTAGGCGAAGATCGCCTGGCCCTTGATCGGGTGCGGCATGCCGACCGCGGCCGCCTCGGCCACGGCCTCGTGGGCCACCAGGGCGGACTCGATCTCGGCCGTGCCCAACCGGTGACCGGAGACGTTGATCACGTCATCGAGCCGGCCCATGATCCAGAAGTAGCCGTCCTCGTCCTTGCGGGCGCCGTCCTCCGGGTCGTAGGTGTCGGCGTAGCGGTTGAAGTAGGCCTTCTTGTAGCGCTCCGGGTTGCCGAAGACGCCGCGCAGCATGCCCGGCCAGGGCTTGCGGATGACCAGGTGGCCACCCTCGTTGGGGCTGGCCTCGGTGCCGGCCTCGTTGTAGATGGCCGCATCCACGCCGGGCAGCGGCAGGGTGGCCGAGCCGGGCTTGAGCGGGGTCACGTAGGGCAGGGCCGAGATCATGATGCCGCCGGTCTCGGTCTGCCACCAGGTGTCGACGATGGGCAGCCGCTCCTTGCCGATGTTGATGTAGTACCACATCCAGGCCTCGGGGTTGATCGGCTCACCCACCGAGCCAAGAATGCGCAGGCTGGACAGGTCCCACTTCTGGGTCGGCTCCACGCCCTCGCGCATGAGCGCGCGGATGGCGGTGGGCGCGGTGTAGAAGATGTTGACCTTGAACTTCTCGACGATCTTCCAGAACCGGTCCGGCCCCGGGTAGGAGGGCACGCCCTCGAACATCATCGAGGTCGCCCCCAGGCCCAGCGGCCCGTAAAGGATGTAGCTGTGGCCGGTGATCCAGCCGAGGTCCGCGGTGCACCAGTAGACGTCCTCGTCCTTCAGGTCGAACACCCACTGGCTGGTGTGCATGGCGTAGGTCAGGTAGCCGCCGGTGGTGTGGACCACGCCCTTGGGCTTGCCGGTGGAACCGGAGGTGTAGAGGATGAAGAGCATGTCCTCGGCATCCATGGACTCGGGCGCGCACACCGAGCTGATGTCCTTGGCGTTGACCTCGCGGTGCCACCAGCAGTCGCGGCCCTCTTTCATCTCGACCTCGTTGCCGGCGCGGCGGACCACGACACAGGTCTCCACGCTCGGGCAGGTTTCCATGGCCTCGTCGGCATTGGGCTTGAGCGGGATCGGCTTGCCGGCGCGGAGCACCGCGTCGGCGGTGATCAGCACCTTGGCGTGGCAGTCCTCGATGCGGCTCTGCAGGGCCACGGCCGAGAAGCCGCCGAACACCACCGAGTGGACCGCACCGAGACGGGCGCAGGCCAACAGCGAGATGGCCAACTCGGGGATCATCGGCAGGTAGATGGCCACCCTGTCGCCCTTCTTGACGCCCTTTTTCTTGAGCACGTTGGCGAACCGGCAGACCTCGTCGTGGAGCATCTGGTAGGTGTAGACGCGCACATCCTCTTCCGGCTCGCCCTGCCAGATGATGGCCGCCTTGTTGCGCCGGCCGTCGGTCAGGTGGCGGTCCAGGCAGTTGACCGACACGTTGAGTTTGCCGCCCTGGAACCACTTCACCTCGGGCACGGAGAAATCGTACTCGAGCACCTTGTCCCATTTCCTGTCCCAGGTGACCAGTTCCTCGGCGCGCCGGGCCCAGAAGCCCTCGGGGTCACTCATGGATTCGGCGTAGGCCTTCCTGTACTCATCCATGGACTTGACCCAGGCCTGGTCGCGACCCTGCGCCGGCGGCTGGAACACCTTCCCCTCAGCCAACAAACTGGTGATTTTGTCTTCCATTGCACTCATACGTCGCCTCCTCCACTGATTGTACTGCCGATGAACCGTTTGCATGCCGCCGGACTGAGTCACTCAACGTACGGACATACGCTGCCAGCTTCAGGCCGAGTGTCCCGGGCGGACGGTGGTCAGCGTCCGGGGCAACTCAACAGATACTCTCGCACGCGCCTGGAGGCGCGACCCGCGTCTTCCCGGCACGGGCCGAAAACCGGTCTCCGAGTGCCTCATGCTTACCGGAGACGGGTAAAAACTCAACAGGATTTCCGGAATCGACCGTCGCGGCGGCCATTTTCTCCGCGGCAGCCCGCCTGGTGGCGCGACACCCGTTGCCGTGCCCCAGAGAAAGGTTGACAGGATGCGCCCTGTCGATTAATCATTACATTAAATTCTAAAACGTGTCCACTGAAAAATTGCCACCCCACGCTCCCATGGAAGACGCCCAGATCGACGATGTTGCCCGGCTGCTCAAATCCATCGCCCACCCCATCCGCCTGAAGATTCTCTGCCTGCTCCAGGACGGCGAACTGTCCGTGGGCGACCTGCTCGAGGTGGTGGGCACAACCAACGGCAACCTCTCCCAGCACCTCGCCATCCTCCGCCACCAGGGGATCATCGTCTCGCACAAGGAGGCGAATTTCATCTACAACCGCATCGCCGACCCGCGCATCCTGAGTCTCATGCGCGGCATGCAGTCGCTGTTCTGCTGCCGCGGCGGGCAGGACGGCGCCTCGGTTGAACCCGACCTGGCCCGCTTCGGCCTGATCGAACCGCCCGAATGCCACGCCGACCCGGGGGACTGATTCGTCCCCGCAAAGGCCTCACCCTCTTTCCCCGCCTTTCCGCCCCAGGAGTCCGCCATGATCATCACCGACTGGATCCACGTCCTCGCCGGCTTCTTCATCCTCCTCAGCCTCGCCATTGGCGTCGACTGCGCCGGCAACCCGCTGTTCGTCAGCCGCTACTGGCTCCTGTTCACCGCCTTTGTCGGCGCCAACCTGTTCCAGTTCGGCTTCACCGGGTTCTGCCCCATCGCCCTCGTCCTGAAAAAGCTGGGCGTGCCCGCCTCCCGCTGATCACCCCGATCACCGCCCGTCCACGACCCGCTCCCGGCGGCGCAGACGCGGCAGGCAGAGCAGGGCCGCCAGCACCAGGCCGAGGACCAGGTAACCGGGCAGCCAGGCAAAGGCGGTCCTGAAGGCGCCGGCCTGGACCATGGCCGCGGACCAGTCCGGATGGGTTCCGGTGAGCCCGGCCCGGGTCTGGGCGATGAGCGCGGCAAAGCCCACGCCGATGGCGCCGTAGGCGGCGTTGAAGGCCAGCCCCTTGAAACTAAGCACCGTGGCCCGCTGGCGCGACTCGGTGACCGCGTTCAGGTACTGGCTGGTGAAGAAGCTGGTCATGGTCAGGGCGACGAACACCGCCATCATCGGCAGCACGCCCAGGTACGGCAGGAACAGGGCGAGCAGGGCCAGGGCAACGACACTGAACCCGGCGAGCCCGAGCAGGTTCCAGCCGGGTGCGTACCGCTCGCTCAGCCAGCGGGCCAGCCTCGGCACGAACAGGCCGAGCACCGCCACCGCCGAGCCGATGAGACCGAAGCTCGCCTCGGGCAGGCCGATCAGCCGGTAGTACTCGCTGGTCAGGGTGACCACCAGGCGGAGCACGTGGTCCAGCGTCATGGCGAACAGGATCACCGCCAGGGCAAAGGGCGTGCGCAGGATCCAGCCGCCCGCCCGCAGGGTGAGCCGGGTGGCCTCGCCCAGCAGCAGACGGAGCGGGGCGTGTTCCGACCGGGGCGGCCTGGTCTGCGGTTCGCGCAGGCGCAGCACCGCCCACAGGGCCAGGAGGGCGAACCCCAGGGTCAGGTAGATGGGCAGGCGCATGCTCAACTCCGGGTGCACCGAACCCTCCAGCCCGAGCCAGGCGAGCACCCGGTTGAGCAGGCTGTGGTCGTAGACCGCCGCACCCAGCGTCATGGCGACGATGAAGCCACCGTTCTGGACGCGCATCTGCCAGTCCAGCACCCGCGGCCACTGGTGCGCCAGGTCGTGGGCGACCAGGGTGTCGTAGGCGAGCGCCTCGTCGGCGCCGCTGGCCAGGGCCTCGGCCAGGCCGCTGAGCACCCGGTTGGCGAGAAAGACGAGAAAGATCACCCGGCCGTCGCCCAGCGGCACAAAGGCGAGCAGGGCCATTTCCACCACCATGAGCAGGGCGGTGGCCACCAGCAGCCGCTTGCGGCCGAACACGTCGGCCAGCGCGCCCGAGGGCACCTCGGCCAGGACAATGGTCACGGCCCAAACGGTGTTGAGCAGGGCGAACTGCTCCAGGGTCAGGCCGTAGTCGAGAAACAGGACCGTGAATACCGGGTAGTAGAAGCGGGCGTTGAACAGCACCCGGAAGGCCAGGAACATCCGGATGTTGGTCAGGGCAAGGGGCGAACCGCTGTCCCCTGCCGTGGTGGTCTCCTGCCGTTTCGCCATGTGCTCTCCCGGTACCGTTGTTTGCCCTTCGCCCCTGCCGCCCTGCCGCTGCCTAGTCCCTCGTCCGGAAGAAGCGCAGCCGGTTGGCGTTGGTGACCACGGTCACCGAGGACAGGGCCATGGCCGCGCTGGCGAACATCGGTTCGAGCAGCCAGCCGGTGAACGGGTAGAACAGGCCGGCGGCCAGCGGGATGCCGACCACGTTGTAGATGAAGGCGCCGAACAGGTTCTGCTTGATGTTGCGGATGGTGGCCGCGGAGATGGCGATGGCCGTGGCCACCAGGCCGAGGCTGTTGCCGCTCAGGGTGATGTCCGCGTTCTCGATGGCCACGTCCGTGCCGCTGCCCAGGGCGAAGCCGGTGTCCGCCCGGGCCAGGGCCGGGGCATCGTTGACCCCGTCGCCGACCATGCCCACCCGGAACCCGCGCTCCTGCAGTTCCTGCACCACCGCCAGCTTGGCCTCGGGCAGGATCTCGCTGTGCACCTCGTCGATGCCCACCTCCCGGGCCACCGCCGCTGCCGTGGCGTGGTTGTCGCCGGTGCACATGACCACGGTGATGCCCCGCCGCCTGAGGGCGCTGATGGCGCTGGCCGAATCCGGCCGGACCGGGTCTTTGAGCACGAGCAGGCCCATGAGCGCGCCGCCGCCGGCCAGCCACACCGGCGTGCCGCCCCGGGCGGCCTGGGCGTCCGCCTCGGCGCGCAGTTCCGCCGGGAGATCGACCCCCTCTTCGACCAGGAAGCGGTCGCTGCCGAGCAGGTAGGTGCGGCCCTCGTGGACGCCGCGCACGCCCCGGCCGGCCACGGCGGTGAAGTCGTCCAGCCGGCGCAGGGGCAGATCCCGCTCGGCCTGGGCGGCGAGCACCGCCTCGGCCAGCGGGTGCTCGGAACCGCTCTCCAGGCTGGCCGCCCACCCGAGCACCTCGTCCTCGGCGAACCCGCCGGCCGGCCGAATGGCGGTCACCGTCGGCCGTCCCTCGGTGAGGGTACCGGTCTTGTCGACCACCACGTGGGTGAGGCGGGAGGCGCTCTGCAGGGCGTCGCTGTTGCGGATGAGCACGTTGGCCTGGGCCGCCCGGCTGGTGCCGACCATGATCGCGATCGGCGTGGCCAGGCCGAGCGCACAGGGGCAGGCGATGACGAGCACGGCGATGGCCGTGGTCAGGGCAAAGGCCAGTCGCGGCTCCGGGCCCATGAACAGCCACCAGGCGAACGAGGCCGCGGCGATGAGGATCACGATCGGCACGAACACGCCGGCGATCCGGTCCACCAGCCGGCCGATGGGCGGCTTGGATATCTGGGCCGAGCGCACCATGCGGATGATGCGCGCGAGCGTGGTCTCCTCGCCCAGCCGGCTCACCCGCAGGACAAAGGCGCCGGAGCGGTTCATGGTGCCGCCGGTGACCGCGTCGCCCAGCTCGCGGGCCACGGCCAGCGGCTCGCCGGTGAGCATGGACTCGTCGATGGTGGTCCGTCCCTCGGTGATCACCCCGTCGATGGGCACCTTTTCGCCCGGCCGCACCCGCACCAGGTCGCCGACGCGCAACAGCGACACCGGCATCTCCGCCTGGCCGGCGGCGCGCACCACCCGGGCGGTGGTGGCGCGCAGGCCGATCAGCGCGCTGATCGCCTCGCTGGTGGTCCGCTTGGCCCGGGTCTCGAGGGCGTGGCCGAGCTGGAGGAAGGCGAGGATCATCACCGAGGCGTCCAGGTACAGGTGACCGGCGCCCGGAAAAAACGCGGGGAAGGCGATCACCAGCACCGAGCTGAGCCAGGCGGCGCCGGTGCCCAGGGCCACCAGGGTATCCATGTTGGCGGCGCCGTGGCGGGCCTGCTTCCAGGCGCCGATGAAATAGCTGCGGCCGCAGAAGTACATGGTGACGAGGCAGACCAGGGCCGCACCCGCCCAGAACCCCCGGCTCTGGTGGAGGTGGGGAAAGAAGCCGGACATCTCGCCGGCCATGAGGCCGAAGCCGACCACGCCGGCGACGATGGCCCGCTGCCAGGAGCGGCGGATCTCGCGGCGGGCCTCGTTGGCCTGCTCCACCGCCGGGTCGGCGTAGGTCTCCTCGAGTTCGGCCTGAAAGCCCAGGTCATGCAGGCGCAGGAGCACGTCCGCCGGGTGCTCGGCAGTGGTCACCCGCAGCCGCCCGTCGGCAAGGACGACCTCGGCCGCCCTGTCCCGGGCCTGGAGCACGTCGGTGATCTGCTCCACATCCTCCGCATCAGGCAGTGCCTCCAGGCGCAGGAAAAAGCTGTCGGTCGCGGCCGGGGCCTCGAGGGCGGCGCCGTAGCCCTGGGCGAGCACGGCCTGCACCGCCGCCTCCGGGTCGCCACCGCGCACCCGGGCCCTCTTCTCCACCAGGTTGACCGCTGCCTCGACAACGCCCGGCACGGCCAGCAGCGCCTCCTCCACCCGGCGCACACAGCTGGCGCAGTGCATGCCGAGGATATCGATGGCATAATCGCGGTCCGCGGTCGCGGCCGCGATCACCCGGGCGCCGTAGCCGGCCTGCTGGACGGCCTCGGCCACCTCCTCCGGGTCGCCGCCGCTGACGCTTGCGCTCTGCTCCACCAGGTTGACCGAGGCCTCGACCACGCCGGGAACGGCCAGGATGGCCTCTTCCACCCGGCGCACACAGCTGGCACAGTGCATGTCGTCGATGTGCAGCTCGTAGCGGCGGGCCGCGGCCGGGCTGGTGTGGTCCGCGTCTGGTCGCGGTGTTTCGGGAGTGTGCATCTGCCTG
The DNA here is from genome assembly GCA_017998195.1 of Desulfobulbus sp. Taxonomy (GTDB): domain Bacteria; phylum Desulfobacterota; class Desulfobulbia; order Desulfobulbales; family Desulfobulbaceae; genus Desulfobulbus. The sequence goes on from JAGODN010000009.1 coordinate 11,197, forward strand.
CCTCCTGCAAAAAAGGACGGCCCGGCGGGATGCGGCCTGAGCCGCTTCCTCGCCGGGCCCGGGGTTGCCTCACTCTACTGTATGTCCCCCCGCCCCGTTCATAAAGGCAGAATGTGCACTTCCTCCCGCAGGGGGTAGTTGCCCTCGATGAGCAGGCCGTGGCGGCCGTCGATGGCGATGCGGGTGCCGAACTCGATCCGGGTGCCGTTGATCTCCGCGAATTCCCCCGTTTCGTAGACCCGCATGTCGCGGCAGCCGACCACGCAGGTCTTCTCCAGGCGGGTGGCCACCACCGAGGCGTGCGAGGTCTGGCCGCCGCGCGAGGTGACCAGCCCGTCGGTGAGCGAGATCTCGCGGATGTCCTCGGGCACGGTGTCCTGGCGGATGAGGATCAGGTGGGTGTCCGGCTCCTCGCGGCGCAGCTGGCGGATGTTGTCCTCGTTGAACACCGCCTTGCCGATCATGGCCGAGCCGGACACGCCGATGCCCTTGGCCAGGATCGCCTTGTGGGCCAGGTCCGAATCCTCGAACACCATCAGATGCTCCTTCTTCTTGATGGTGATCATGTCGCGGGTCTGGAGGATGTACAGCTGCTCCGGCTCCGGCCCCTCGAAGGTGAACTCGATCTCCTGGGCGTTCCACTCCTTGTCGTAGACCAACTCGCGACCGATCTCCAGCAGGCGCTTGTAGATCTTGGGAAACAGCCGCTCCAGGCTCTTGTTCTCGTCGCGGCCGTCGATCTCCGCCTGCTCCACCGAGATGGGCGAACTGGTCACCAGGCCGGAGACGATGTCCTCGCCCTGGTCGCCGGTGGCGTAGTCGCCCCACAGGGCCACCCGCCGCACCTTGCGGTAGGGGTGGGCGGTGAACAGCACGCCGCTGCCCGACCGGGTGCTCAGGTTGCCGAACACCATGGTCTGGACGATCACCGCCGTGCCCCAGTCGTCGGACACGCCCATCAGGTGGCGGTATTCCTGGGCCTTGGGGTTGTTCCAGCTGTCGAGCACCATGTCCACCGCGCCGATCAGCTGCAGCCACGGATCCTCGGGCATGCCGAAACCGCGCTTGCGCACCGCCTGCTGGTAGTTGAGGGCCAGCTGGTGCATCTCTTCGGGCGAGAAGTCGCGCTTGTAGAGCACGTTGTGACGCTGCTTGTGCTCGTCCATGAGGGCCTGGAAATCCTCGCGCTCCATGCCGTTGCCCATGCCCCAGCTCTGCAGGAAGCGGCGGTAGTTGTCCCAGGCGAAGTACTTGGCCTCCGGGTGAGCGGCCACGTACTCGGCCACCAGCTCCTCGTTGGCGCCGACGTTGTGGATGGTGGACATGATCCCCGGCATGGAGATGGCCGCGCCCGAGCGCACCGACAACAGCAGCGGGTTGTCGGGCGAGCCGAACACCCGGCCGGTGAGACGCTCGATCTCGGTGATCGCCGACCGCACCCGGCGCATGTACTCGTTGCGGGCCCGGTCGAAGCGGCGCACCGCCCGGTAGCAGCGGAAGATCTCGGTGGTGATGATGAAGGCCGGCGGCACCTGCATGCCCTCGCGGCTGAGCACCACCAGGTTGAAGCCCTTGTTGCCCAGGTGGATGAGGTTGTGGGTGCGCTTGTTCTCGGCGTGCAGGCTGCTGATCGCCTTTTCCGGGTTGTAGGTCATCAGGAGGTCCAGGGTCTTCTCGTCGAGCAGGTCCTTCTGCGCCTCCAGGGTGTTGATCACCTTGCCGATGAAGTTGTCCAGGTGCTGCAGGCCGAAGGTGGTGGCGATCAGGTCGCGGAAGAACATCTCGGAGAGCCGCAGGACGTTCTCGGGCATGTTTTTGTCGTCCCAGAGGGTATGGTAGCGGGCGAGCAGGTTGTCCCTGCCGATCTGCGGCACGATGATCGACAGGTTGTTCTGGTGGATGTTGGTGTAGTAGGCGTAGATGACGTCCTTGACCCCCTCGGACAGGCCGCGCATGATGTCCAGGTGCTGGGTGTAGGTGAAGCGGCGGATGCCGATGGACGAGGTGAGCAGGCTGATGTAGGTGTCCAGCCGCCGGCTGCTGATGCCGTCGATCTGCAGGGCACGGTTAAAGAGGCGCAGACACTTGAGGATGCGGATGAAGGTCACCTGGGTGATGAAACTTAAGTTGACCGTGTCGAACAGCCGCTCCAGGTAGACGTTGGCCAGACTCTCCAGGCGGAAGGTCAGGCCCAGGGCGTCGAACTTGCGTTCCGAGTAGCGGCCGTAGACCGAGGGGATGTCCACGGCGATGTGCCGCTTGTAGTAGATTTCCTCCTTGGGCTCGAACTTCTCCTTGCTGAGGATCACCCGGCGCAGGTTCTCGAGCTGGCCGAGCAGGGCGTCCAGGCAGTGGAAGGGGTCGTCCTCGCGCAGCACCTCGAACAGCCCGGCCAGTTCCGGGAAGCCGTTGTGCACCGCGTGCTGCAGCTGGGTGTGGATCTCCGGCAGACTGAGGTTGTACTTGAGGTGGAGCAGCTTGTACATCCGCACCAACAGGGCGAAGCGCCGCCGCTCGACCGGGTCGAGATCCTGCTGGGCGTCCAGGTAGGCCTGGCGCTCGTCGTCGTTCCAGGCGAGGATCTGGTTCATGCGGGTGAAGCGCAGGTCCCGGCGGATGCGCTGCGCCAGCCGGTGCTGATCGTCGACAAACGGCCCGTCGACGGCCACCTCGTCGAGCACCTCGTCGGGCAGGTATTCGCGCAGGTAGCCCTTGTCCAGGGTGATCCAGAAGGTGAAGATGCCCTCGATGAAGCCGACGATCAGGTTGCTCGACTCCACGTGCGCCTGCTTGCGCAGGAAGTGGATGAGCGCATCCTTGCGCTTGTGGATCTCGTCGAGTTCGGTGGACACGTCGCGCAGCTCGCCCTCGGCGCCGATCTCGTTGAAGAACACCGGCATGAGCTTGGTGAACTGCTTGGCCAGGTTGTAGATCGGGCCGATGGGGTGGTTGAGCAGTTGGGTGATGTCGCGCTGGAACAGGTCGGTGTCGCGCACGCAGGTGCCGGACAGGCGCAGATTGATGATCAGGGCCGAGAACAGGGTGGAGCACCACTTGGGCTCCTGCTCGATCAGGCTCAGCCAGACGCGGATGTTGGTCAGGTGGGCCGGGTTGGCGATGGGCTGCCAGTCCTCGTCCACGCCGCGCACGTTCGCGTACTGGAAGCCGAAGCGCACCGCCTCCCAGAGAAAGGCCTCGACCAGGCGCGAGTTGCCGCGCTTGAACACCTCGTTGCCGATCACCTGGATGCACTGCAGGCTGGTGTGCGGGTAGCGGCGGACGTTGGCCTTGAGCAGGTGGAAGGCGGTGTTGAAGAACAGCTCGATCTCCTCGAAACTCTGCTTGCGGATGAGCTGCACCAGCGAACGGTTGATCTCGCGCAGGGTCTCCTCGTGGATGAGCGACAGCCCCCGGGTCTCCATGATGCGGAACAGGAAGAGCAGCTTGCGGTTCTCGACGAAGTTGGTGTGCGCCTCGCCGGCCGTGTCGGCGGCGACCATCTTCGTGGGGATCTCCTTGTACAGGCGGACGATCTCCATGTGGTTGGGCAGGGAGAACATCAGCTCCAGGGCGGCGTGGTCGTCGCCCTGCTCCGGCACCTCGTCCAGGGTCTGCAGGCACCGGCGGATATGGTCGTGGGAGATGCCCACCAAGAGGTGCTGGCCGTGCCACTCGCGGCAGTAGTCACCGCACTGCTTCTCGAACCAGGGCAGCGGATCCTCCTCGCCGAGCCAGTACTCGTAGTTGCGCCGCAGGATGGTGCGCACCAGCCGGCCCAGCGAGCGGCAGTCGAAGGGCCGCTCCGGCGCCTTGCGGCGCAGCTCGACCACGCGCATGGCCATGCGCCGCACCGGGTGATGCCCCTGGACGATGGACATGACCACCTGCGGTGCGCTCTGCTCCAGGTTCTGCACCCGGGCGAAGAACAGCGACAGCGGCTCCTCGAAGCGGAACAGGCCGTCCGTGTCCAGCGACTGGATGAGCTTGTCCGCGTAGGCGAGCAGGGCCTCGACAATGCGCGGCGCCAGCTGTTCGTTGCGGGCCGTGTCGCGGATGGCGTCGAAGAAGATGCCGGTGAACAGGGTGAAGGCCTCGGGCCCCTGTTCGTGGTCGCGGTAGTGGTTGAGGTTCTTGAGCACAAAGGCGCGCAGGTCCGGGAGGATGAGCTTCCAGTTGCGGTACGGGTGGCTGATCTCGTAGAGCAGGGTTTCGAGCTTGGTGGACAGCCCCTGGAACCGGCTGACGATCTCCTGCAGGGGGGCGTAGGCCGGGTCGATGCTCACCGCGGCGGCGGTTTCCTGCAGGTTGGCCTTGAGCGCATCGGAGTCAAGGGGCAGCGTGGTCGGATCAATGGACATGCGAAAACCTCGACGGAGAAAGGGCGGAAAGGTCCGGGCAACGCCTGGAAATGGGAAGAGTTATTAAGTGATTATTGTAGCGTTGATCGCCGGGAAAGTCAGCAGGAGTTTTCCCGGGCAGGGGACGCGGCGACCGCGGGTCAGGCCAGCCAGGATCGGACCAGGTGGGCAACCAGGGGCAGGAACACGGCCGGCAGCAGGTTGCCGACGCGGATGCGGGCGATGCCGAGCAGGTTCGCGCCGATGGCGACGATGAGCAGGCCGCCCACCGCGCTCATCTCGGCCACGGCCGCCGGGGACAGCAGCGGCCGGAGCAGGCCGGCGGCCAGGGTGATCGCACCCTGGTAGAGGAACACCGGCACGCTCGCGAAGAGCACGCCCCTGCCCAGGGTGGAGGCGAAGATGAGCGCGGCCACGCCGTCGATCATGGCCTTGGCGAACAGGGTGCGGTGGTTGCCGGCGAGCCCGCTCTCGAGCGAGCCGACCACGGCCATGGAGCCGACGCAGAACACCAGGCTGGCGCTGACAAAGCCACGGGCGAAGTCGCCGCCGCCCGCCGATCCGCCCGAGAACCGGGCCTCGAGCCAACGGCCGAGGGCTTCCAGCCGGGTCTCGATGGCGAGCCCTTCGCCGACCACCCCGCCGACCACCAGGCTGAGGATCACCACCAGGAGGTTGTCGGCCGCGAGCGCGCTTTTCGCGCCGATGAGGAGCACGCACAGGGCCAGCCCCTGGAGCACGGTCTGGCGAAAGCGGTCGTCGATCCCCCGGGTGCAGCCGAGCCCGACCAGGCCGCCGGCGACAATGGCCAGGGCGTTGACAACAGTGCCGAGCATGGACAATCCCCCGTGGTGGCGCGACGGCGGCCACTTCGCCCTTGGAAAACGGCAGAACGGCTGCTATATACCCTCCGGCGCGAAAAAGAAAGACTCTTCCGCCGGCCGCCCCGCCGGACGCAGGCAGCGGCCACCGACCAGCGCATGTCCTCCCCGGGACGGAACCGCCATGAACCGCACCACCCTCACCATCCTGCTCCTGTGTGCCAGCAACGTCTTCATGACCTTCGCCTGGTACGGTCACCTGAAGAACATGGCGCACAAGCCGTGGATCTTCGCCGCCCTGGTCAGCTGGGCGATCGCGCTCCTGGAATACCTGCTGCAGGTGCCGGCCAACCGCATCGGCCACCAGGTGATGAACGTGGGCCAGCTGAAGATCCTCCAGGAGGTGATCACCCTGTCCGTGTTCGTGCCCTTCTCGGTCCTCTATCTCAAGGAGCGGCTCACCCTGGACTACCTGTGGGCCGGGTTCTGCCTGCTGGGCGCAGTCTTTTTCCTCTTCCGCGCCAAGCTCGCCGGCGCCTGAACCACGATCGGAGGCACCCGTGATGGACCCGACCAGCCCCCTGCCCGTTCACTTCCATCTCGATCTGCCCGACTGGGTGAGCGTCGAACTGCAGCGGTTGCCCGAGCGGCTGCCCGATGTCGAGGCGCGCATGGCCGCGGTGCTCCGTTTCGCCCGCCTGAACTGGAAGCGCGAGACCGGCGGGCCGTTCGCGGCCGGGGTGTTCGAACGGGACTCGGGCCGACTGAAGGCTGTCGGCGTCAACCGGGTGGTGCCGCTCGGCTGCTCCTCGGCCCATGCCGAGATCATGGCCCTGTCGCTCGCCCAGCGGCGCCTGGGTGTCTACGACCTGGGCGGACAGGGAATGCCCGCACACCAACTGGTGGTCAACTGGACGCCCTGCGCCATGTGCTTCGGCGCGGTGCTCTGGTCCGGGGTGCGGTCGCTGGTCATCGCCGGCCCGGGCCCGGAGATGGAGGCGATCACCGGCTTCGACGAGGGCCCGCTGCCCGTGGACTGGCGAGGCGAGTTGGCACGACGCGGGATCGAACTCGTCGAGAACGTGCTCCGCGACCGGGCGCTCGTCGACTTCCGCGCCTTTGCCGCCAGCGGCGCCCTGGTGTACAATGGGCGCGGCGGCGGCCGGGACTGAACCCGCCAAAAAGCATTCCCTCGCTCCGGCCGCTGCACCGGCTCCTGCCATGCATCGACTCTCCATCACCGGCGCAACTCATCGTTGGCACTGGCCTCAGCGCCACGACAACCCGAACAATCCGACATGCAGATTCACCTCTCCCCCGCCCTCCTCACCAGCCTTATCCCCTTGGCCATTATTGGACTGTGCATGTGCCTTCCAGCCGGCATCGTTATCTGGATTCGCGATCGACAGACCAGGGGAAAAAAGAACCCTCTAAATCTCGATCTGCTCAGGAGTCCGGGGCAATCGCTCAAAGAAAGGACAGAAGAGATCACCGACAAAATCATGGAACATCTTGTCCTCATGCTCTACTTCCCGATGGGGCTGTACATCGTTGCGGTGACTCAATATGTGCTGACCTCGACTCCCCCCTCGTCGCTCCTTCTGATCC
>JAGODN010000201.1 GCA_017998195.1 Desulfobulbus sp.
CCAGTCATTGAACCCATCACCCGCATCGAGGGCCATGCCCGCATCTCCCTGCTGCTCGATGAGGCTGGCCGGGTCGCGGAGGCCCGGTTCCAGGTGACCCAGGTCCGCGGCTTCGAGCAGTTCGTGGTCGGCCGGCCGTACTTCGAGATGCCGGCGCTGACCGCGCGCATCTGCGGCATCTGCCCGGTGAGCCACGTCCTGGCCTCGGCCAAGGCCTGTGACCAATTGCTGGCGGTGCGCATCCCCGAGACCGCGGCCAACCTGCGGCGCATCCTCAACCTCGGCCAGCTCATCCAGAGCCACGCGCTCAGCTGGTTTTACCTCAGCGCCCCGGACCTGCTGCTGGGCATGGACCACCCGCCGGCAACACGCAATTTCCTCGGCATCGCCGCCACGGACCTGCAGTTCGCCCGCGACGGCATCCGCCTGCGCCGGTTCGGCCAGCAGGTGATCGAACGCCTGGCCGGCCGACGCATCCACCCGGCCTGGGTCGTGCCCGGCGGGGTAGATGCGCCGCTCGAGCCCTCGGTGCGGGAGGCCATCCTGGCGGAGATCCCCGAGATTAAAACCCTGGCCTGCGGCCACCTGGAACGCTGCCGGCAGCTGCTCGCCCGCCATCTGGAGGAGGCCCGGGTGTTCGCCAGCTTCCCCAGCCTGTTCCTGGGGTTGACCGGACCGGATGGACGGCTCGAGCACTACGACGGCCTGGTGCGGATCATCGACGCGGACGGCGCCCGGCTCGCCGACGGGCTCGACCCCGCCGACTACGCGGACACCATCGGCGAGGCGGTGGAGCCCTGGACCTACCTCAAATTCCCCTACTACAAGCCGCACGGCTACCCGGACGGCCTGTACCGGGTGGGGCCGCTGGCCCGGCTCAACCTGGTCGACCGCTGCGGCACCGAACTGGCCGACCGGGAGCTGGCGCATTTCCGCAGCCTCGCCCCCGGCCCGGTGCCGGGGAACTTCCACGCCCATTACGCCCGCCTCATCGAGTTGCTCGCCGCGGTGGAAGCCATGGAGACGCTGCTGGCCGATCCGGCCATTCTCGCTCGCCGGGTGCGGGCCGTGGCCGGGGTCAACGCCAGCGAGGGGGTGGGCGCCATCGAGGCGCCACGCGGTTTCCTCCTGCATCACTACCGGGTGGACGAGCACGGCCTGATCGAGCAGGCCAACCTGATCATCGCCACCGGGCACAACAACCTGGCCATGCAGCGCGGCATTCTCCAGGCGGCCCGGCACTACCTGGACCACAACCCGCCCGCCGAGGGGCTGCTCAACCGGCTGGAAGCGGCGATCCGCACCTTCGATCCCTGCCTCTCCTGCTCCACCCACGCGGTGGGCGCCATGCCGCTGATGGTGCGCCTGCTCGACCCGGACGGCAGCACCGTGGCCGAACTCGGCCGCTGAACCCAACCGGCAGCAGGCCATACCGTTTTTTTGCCAACCGCTTTCCTGAACACCAGCTACACTGCCACCTGTTTTCAACCTCCCGACTAAACGCTTAAAACAGCCTTCCTCCGTCAGCCCTCGGACCTTGACGACAGCTCCACCGGCGGCTTTGCCGGGTTGCACTTTCAGGCAGGATTCAGTATCAGTCCCGAGTTCCTGCGCCCGCCGGCGTCGAGGCTGCGCAAGCCCCGGCGCAACCGCTTGCAACACGTCGTTCTCCGTTGCTCCAACAACTCCGGAAGGTCTGCCGGCTCGCGCCGAGCGGTGCTCCAGGGCATCGAAGTGCGCGACTTTTCCTTTCATTCCAGATTCTTGTTCACCGTTGACCGGCTGCGCGCACCACTTTTTCAAGGAGTCTTGTTATGCGTCGTATTTCCCTTGGCCTGCTGTTGATCGCCATGACCACCCTGATGGTGGAACTGGCCCTGGTCCGCGTGTTCGACGTGATCTGGAACGCCAACATGGCCTACATGATCATCACCATGGTCATGTTCTGTTTCGGCCTGTCCGGGGTTTATCTCTCCCTGCGGCAGGGCGGTTCGATGAAAAATCCCGCCAACACCGTGGTGCGACTGGCCGTCCTGTTCAGCCTGGCGAATCTCCTCGTCCTGCCGGCGCTCAACGCCATCCCGTTCGACTTCAACGACTTCCACAACGCCCCGGTCCGTAACGGCCTGTATTTTCTGCTCATCTATGCGTTCATCGCCCTGCCCTTCTTTCTTGCCGGGCTGATCATCACCATCCTGTTCTCCAGCTATTCCGGCAGGATCCAGAAGCTTTACTTCTGGGATCTGGTGGGCGCGGCCGCGGGCTGCCTGATCCTCATCCCGCTCATTCCCCGCATCGGCCCGGGCGGAATCGTGCTCTTCGGCGGTGGTTTCGGCCTGATCGCGGCAGCCCTGTTCACCGACAACCGCAAACAGGTGCCCTTGTTTATCACTCTGGGCCTGATCATCATGGCCCTGCCGGTCACCCGCTCGATCCTGTACAGCGGCGAGGTAGACCAGTACTTTGATTTCAAACAGCATATCGTCAAACGCGGGGTGAAGACCGACGTCGAGCAGGGCCGCCTGGAGCGCACCCACTGGGACCCGATCAGCAAGATCGACATCATCGGCCAGCAGACCGCTGCCGGATTCGAACGCAAGCACGTGGCCTACGACGGCGGCAGCCAGTCCAGCTTCATCTATCCGTTTGACGGAAATTTTGCTGCGTTGCGCGACGCCCTGCCGGGGGCGACGGGAGGGAGTTTCGGCACCCAGAGCGTCTATCTGAGCCATGCGCTCAAGGAGGGGACAGGGGCCGAGGTGCTGGTCATCGGCAGTGCCGCCGGCCAGGAGGTGAAAGCAGCCCTGACCTTCAGGGCCGCGCGGGTGGATGCGGTGGAACTGGTCGGCTACGTGGTGCATGCCGGCAAGCACTTCTACCAGGACTTCAACGGCGGCATCTTCAACCACCCGAATGTTGCCGCCCACGTGGCCGAGGGGCGGAGTTTCCTGCGCGCCAGCAACCGGCAGTACGACATCATCCAGATCTTCAGCAACCACACCTCCAGCAGCATCGCCGCCGGCAGCGGGGCCATGGCGCCCACCTACCTGCAAACCACCGATGCCTACCAGGAGTACTTCAGCCACCTGAAAGAGGACGGCCTGCTCCAGATCAACCACCACGTCTACCCGAAGATGGTGCTCACCGCGGCCAGGGCCTGGAAGGAGAGCGGGCGGGAGGATTTCCGCCGGCATGTGCTCGTCTTCGGGCTGAAGGGGGCCCAGGACAACCTGCCCACCCTGCTCATCCGCATGACCCCATGGACCGAGGACGAGGTCGCCATGCTGCGCACCTGGCACCTCGGGGATGTGACCCTGCTGGAGGATCCCTTCCGGCCCGAGGTCTCCATGCTCTCGGACGCGTTTTACGAGGGCGATCTGCCCCGGGAGGTGCGCGAACGGATGCCCTACCGGATTGTCGCGCCCACCGACGACCGCCCCTATTTCAATTTCCTGCGCAAGGAATGGCGGCGCTTCAACCGGGCGGAACCGGGGAACTTCATGGACTACAGCACCGCCGCCCTGCTCTCCTCCCAGTACGTGGTCCGCTCACAGAAAACAGGGAAGTATGTGGAGCGCCTCGTCCCCACCGACGTGGTCCACCTGTTCGTCACTGGCGGGGCCTCGCTGGTGTTTGCCGTGGTCTTTGTCGTCCTGCCGCTCTTCTTTGCCCGCGCCGGCCGCGCCCACTGGCCGCGCAAGTTCCACAGCCTGGGCTATTTCTCCTGCCTGGGGGCCGGGTTCATCATCATCGAACTGGTGTTCATCCAGATCTTCATGAAGCTGATCGGCTTTCCGCTCTACACCTATTCGGTGGTCGTTTCCGCCCTGCTGGTGGCCGCCGGTCTGGGCAGCTCTGTCTCCGGCAAACGGGGCATCTGCGCGGCCAGCGGCTGGCAGTCGCCCTTCTGGGGCGTGTTCCTCACCCTGGGCTTGTTTCTGCTCCTCTACCGACCGATCTTTACCCTGTTTCTCACCATGCCGCTGCTGGTCAGGATTCTGGTGGCCACCGCGCTCATCGTGCCGCCGGGCTTCTTCATGGGCATGTGCTTCCCGCTGGGCATCCTCACCATAAAAGATCAGCCCCAGGGCGCCATTGCCTGGGCCTGGGGCATGGACGGACTGTTCACGGTGATCGGCGGGGTGCTCAGCGTGCTCTTCTCCATTTATCTCGGCTTCACCCTCACCCTGGCAATCGGCCTGGCCATCTACCTGCTCGCCTACGCGCTGTTCAGCCGGCTGCGCACGGTCGCGCTCAGCTAGTCGAGCAGGAGCATCAGCCAGGGCAGGCTGGTCATGGCGTTGATCCTGTCGTGCACCGGGGTGAACCAGGTGCGGGCCATGACCTCGTACCCGGCCAGGTTGGGATGCAGGCCCTCGTAGGTCAACTTGGGCCAATTACCGATCAGCGCGTTGTAGTGGTCGGCCAGGGCGATATTCCGGTCCCGGGCCAGTTGCCTGAGCAGAGTGTTGGTCGCCACGATCGGCTTGCTGAGATTTTCCACAGCATTGTAGCTATCCGGTGGAATCGTACCGAGAATGGGCACTTCACCACGGGCGAGCGTGGCGTCCACCATGTAAGCAATGTTCCGATAGACCGTGTCCGGGCTGCCGAATAGCAGGTCATTCGTTCCCTCCATGATCAGGACAAACTGGGGCGACGAACTATCGAGGAGAGCATCGATACGCGCTACGCCATCTGCGGTACTGGCTCCCCGGACGCCATAATTGCGCACCAGCACATCCTTACTTGCGGCCAGCAGGAGACTCTGCAGCTTCGGCTGGTAGCCGCCGCAGGGCGGTGTGCAGCCGTTCCCCTCTATCGCAGAATAATAGGGGTAGCCAACGGTGATACTGTCACCAATGGTATCGATGAGAAATTGGGCGGCCGGCGTGTCGCGAACCGCACCCAGCACCAGCAGGCCGCCGAGCAGCAGGGCAGCAAACGATCGGGTCATCACCTGCCCTCCGAAAACGTGAGCGGGAAGACCCAGTCCGGAACCGCCTGAATCTCCCGGTTCCCCGGCAGAAACGCGGTCACCATGCCCTGTGCCCGGGTTTCCCGGGGCAGCGGCGGCGCCTTCCGGCGCAGGTGCTTGTGCATGCCTTGCTCCCAGGTTTTGTCCGCCACCACCCGCTCGCCAAGGAACCCGGTGCCGTTCCACTGTACCTGGAACCGCTGGTACCCCCCCTCACGCAGGCCGAGCCAGGTGACCTGCACCCTGCCGTCCCCGGACAGGCTCAGAAACGGCTTGACGTCCGGCTGGTCGTTGGCCGCGTGCACCCGCAGGGGCG
>JAGODN010000202.1 GCA_017998195.1 Desulfobulbus sp.
GCCAAAAACAGCCACTTAGCATGATTTGCTGAGTGGCTTTTTTTGTCCTTGAGAAGCTATTGCGCCCCTGTCTTCGAAAAAACCTAATTGAGGGTGCGCCCATGTGGCCCGGCCGGGCCTCGCCTCGATCCTCGCCGGCCGCCGCCGCACTGCCTTTCGTCCGGTGGCCGTGCCGCCTCCTGCTGCCGCTCTTCTCTTTGTCCGCGATCCTGTCTGGTCCGGTTCGCTGCATCGGTCCTGGCCCTGCAGGCGGTCGTTGTCAACGCGGTCCTGGTGATCCACGGCCTTGCCCCTCCGTCCCCATGCGCCCCCGGTCAGTTGGGCAGGTTTTTTTACCAAATCTTTACGGCGTCGTCCGGGCGTGCTAATCTGACCACAACAGTGCTGGTTGGCTCGAATGCCCTGCAGGCCGGGGGCCGGGAGGGAAGACCATGACCGATGACGCGCCCCGCCATGACACCGCAAGTCAGCCGTCCGCGCCTGCGGACGTCCAGCCGCCACTCGCCGCCATCCTCGACAGTATCCCGGACCTCCTCTTCGCCTGCGACCCGGCCGGCCGGCTCCTGTTCGTCAACCAGGCCGCCGGGCGGGCGTTCGGGCTCCAGCCTGGCGCGGTCCTCGGCCGCGATCTGCACGAGGTCGTGCCTGCCTCCCTCACCGATCGTCTGGCGACAGCCCGGCACAATGGTGACGGCCGCCGGCCGGACGGGTTCGAGACCTTTCTCGAGCCGCCCGGCCGCTGGCTGCAGGTCCGCTGTTTTCCCGGCCCGGACGGCGGGTTGACCGTCTCCTGCCGGGACATCACCGAGGGGCGGGCGCACGAGGAGGAACTGCGCGCCAGCGAGGCCCGCTACCGGGCCATGGTCGAGGATCAGACCGAGATCCTCTGCCGTCACCGGCCGACTGAAGGCACCTACACCTATGTGAACGAGGTGTTCTGCCGTTTCTTCGGCCGGACCCGGGAGGAACTGCTCGGCCGGCCCTGGCATCCGGAGGCCGTGGCCGAGGACCGGGAGGCGGTCCGGGCCGCGATCGCGCGGATATCTCCCCGGGAACCGGTGGTCACGGTGGAGAACCGGGTGCGGGACGCCGCCGGCCGCATCCGCTGGATCCAGGTGAACAACCGGGGGCTGTTCGACGACCAGGGGCGGCTGGTCGAGATCCAGGCCGTGGGCCGGGACATCACCGAGCGCAAGCAGCTGATCGAGGCCCTGCAGGCCAGTGAAAACCGCTTCCGCCAGCTGTTCGAGCAGCACAGCGCCATCATGTTCCTGATCGACCCGCACAGCAGTCGCATCCTCGACGCGAACCCGGCGGCCGCGCGCTTCTACGGCTATCCCCGGGAAGCCCTGCGGCAGATGGAGCTCGGCCAGATCAACTGCCTGCCGAGGGACCAAATCACCCGGCTGATCAGGCAGGTGGAGCAGCGGCAGGTGGACCACCTGGTCAATCCCCACCGGCTGGCCGACGGCACGGTCCGCACGGTGGAGGTGTTCGCCACTCCGATCTCCCTGCAGGAGCAGACCTTCAACTTCGCCATCATCCATGACATCACCGAGCGGCAGCAGGCCGAGGACGAACTGCGCCGGGCCGAGGCCTATGCGCGCAGCCTGATCGAGGTGAATCTCGACCCGCTGGTGACCATCGGCCCGGACGGCCGGATCAGCGATGTCAACGAGGCCACGGTCCAGGCCACCGGCTGTTCCCGCGACGAGCTGATCGGCACGGATTTCAGCCTCTACTTCACCTCGCCCTACCGGGCCCAGGCCGCCTGCCGGCAGGTGTTCAGCACCGGCGCGGTGCGCGACTTTCCCCTGGAACTGCGCCACCGGGACGGCCGCATTACCCCGGTGCTCTACAACGGGGCGGTGTTCCGCGACGAGACCGGCAAGGTGGCCGGGGTGTTTGCCTCGGCCCGGGACGTCACCCGCCTGAAAGAGGCCGAGGAGGCGCTCAAGGCGGCCAACCGGGAGTTGGAGCACCGGGTCGAGGCGCGCACCCTCGAGCTGCAGGAGACATACCGGAAGTACCTGCACGCGGAGAAACTCAGCGCCATCGGCAAGCTGTCGGCGAGCATCGCCCACGAGTTCAACAACCCGTTGCAGGGCGTGATGACCGTGCTCAAGGGACTGCGCAAGCGGGCCGTGCTCGCCGACGAGGACCGCGCCCTGCTCGAGGCGGCCATCGGCGAAAGCATGCGCATGAAGGACCTGATCCGCAGTCTGCAGGACTTCAACCGGCCCTCCTCGGGCCTGCGCCGGCCCATGGACGTGCAGGCCTCGCTGGAATCGCTGCTCCTGTTTCAGAAGAGCGATCTCAAGGACAAGCGGATCCGGGTGGAGCGAGATTATGCCCCCGGTCTGCCGCCCATCGTCGCGGTTCCCGACCAGATCAAGCAGGTGTTCCTCAACCTGCTCACCAACGCCGCCGACGCCTGCCAGCAGCCGGAGTGCAGGATCACGGTGCAGACCCGCCTGGAGGGGGAACGGGTGGCGGTGGCCATCAGCGACACCGGCATCGGCATCCGCCCGGAGGCCATGGAGGCCATTTTCGAACCGTTCTACACCACCAAGCCGGCGGTCAAGGGCACCGGCCTGGGCCTGCCGGTGAGCTACGGCATCGTCCGCAACCATGGCGGCGAGATCCGGGTGACGAGCAGACCGGGCGAGGGTTCGACCTTCACCGTGCTCCTGCCCGTGGCCGGCGGCGGGGCGGAGGCCGGCGACCGATGACCGGTGTTCGTCATCGCTTCGGGCCGGGCAGGGGCAACCGGGAAAGCCTGCAGCCGCAGGACGCCTTTTCGGTTCAGGGGAACCGCCGCCATGGACGATGAGCGCGCATCCGGCGCCACCCGGCCCGAGCAGGAGGAGGCGGCCGCCGCTGCCCTGGCATTCGTGCGTGAAGGGGTACTGGTCTGCGACCGCGGCTGGCGGCTGATTTGTGCCAACGGCGCCGCCGGCCGGCTGCTGGGCGTGCGCTCTGAGGATCTGCCCGGCCGGGACCTGCGCGCGGTGCTGCCCGCGGCCCGGACCGAGCGGGTGGCCGAGGTGCTGCGCCGCGCCGCCGCCGGCGAAGGGGGCGAGGTGGCGATGCGGATGGAGCCGGACGAACGCTGGCTGCACCTGCGCTGCGAACCGTGCCCCGCGGGCGGGGTGGTCTGCTGCCTGGACGAGGTCAGCGAGCGGAGACGGTGGGCGGCCGAAGAAGCGCAGCTGCGCGAACAGCTCCACCAGGCCCGCCGAATGGCGGCCCTGGGTCGGCTGGCCGGCGGGGTGAGTCACGATTTCAACAACATGCTCAGCGTGATTCTCGCCAACACGGCCATGGCCCTGGACCGGGTGGAGGCCGGCTCGGGCGTGCACAGGCATCTCATGGAAATCCGCGGCGCCGCGGCCCGGTCGGTGGAGATCAACCGGCATCTGCGCGCCTTTGCCCGGGACGAGCCCGCCACCCCGCGGGTGCTCGACGTGAACGAGACCGTCAACGAAACTCTGGGCATGCTGGAAAGCCTGGTCGGCGACGGCGTCACCCTGCACTGGCAGCCGTCCGCCGGGCTGCCGCCGGTGCGGCTGGATCCCACCCACCTGGGCCAGATGCTCATCCTCCTGTGCGCCGATGCCTGCGAGGAGATGAGCGGCGTCGGCTGCCTTACCCTGGCCACGGCCGCCGCCGCGGTCGCCGGGACCGCCGGCCAGGTCAGCCTGACCCTGCGGCACAATGGTCGCGGCGCCGCCGGCGCGGGGACGGCAACCGGCCTGGCCATGGTCGAGGCCATGGTCGGGCGGCTGGGCGGCCGGGTCGAGGTCGAGCGCGATCCCGTCCTGGGCGTGACCGTGCGCCTGCATCTGCCCGCCCGTCAACCCGGCGAAGGCGACCCCGACCCGGCCGCGGACACGGGTGAGCCGCTCGTGGGCGGCGACGAGACCCTCTTGATCGTCGACGACGAGACCTCGATCCTGAAGATCGCCCAGCGCATGCTCGAAACCCTGGGCTACACGGTGCTGCCCGCGGCCGGTCCGGCCCATGCCCTGCGCCTGGCCCAGCACTACAGCGGCCCGATCCACCTGCTGCTCACCGACGTGATCATGCCCGAGATGGGCGGCCACGACCTGGTGCCCAAAATCCAGGCCCTGCACCCCGGCATCAGGGTGGTGTACATGTCCGGCTACCCGCTCCACCTCATCGCGGGCCTGGTGGTGCTCGACGCCGGCCTGCCCCTGCTCGCCAAACCCTTCTCCTTCCCGGACCTGGCCGGCAAGATCCGCGCGGTGCTCGACGGCGACTGACGCCGTCCGCCGCCGTTTGCCGGCACACCATCAGCCACCCGCCGCATTGAAGCCCGCGGCCGGACGTGGTATCACCAGGGACCAGCGGCCCGCACCGGGCCGGCCGCGCCGTTTTCACGACACCAAGGGAGGACAGACCGGATGGGAACAACGAACAGGACGATCGAGCAGGCGGACAACGACATGCTGGTCCGGGTGGTGATGGACGGGTTCCACCGGATCCTGGTCCACTACGGCGCCTGGATGGCCGAGGTGGCCCACCAGGTCGGGCTCGAGCAGGCCATGGCGGTGGAGGAGGAGGTGTGGACGGCCAGCCTGGGCAACCAGATGGACCGGCTCGGCAAGACGCTGGGCTTTGCGGTGGACAACGGCGTGCCCGGGGCGCTGGCCGCCCTGCCGCGGGAGGCGCTGGTCGATCTGGTCGAAAAATTGAGCATCAACTGGCTGGCCAACGACGGCATCTGGTTCCAGGCGGTGGAGCGGCGCTTTGGCATGGGCGAGGCCAAGCGCTGCAACGACACCTGCTGGACCCGGTTTTCTCCCTTCGAGGCGACCCGCATCAAGCGGCTGCTCGGTCTGCCGGAGCGGGGCGGCATCCCGGCCCTGAAACAGGCGCTGGCCCTTCGCATGTACGCCTTTATCAACGAGCAGTCCATCGAGGAGCAGGGCGACCACTGCATCATCTTCTACATGAACCAGTGCCGGGTGCAGGCGGCCCGCCAGCGCAAGGGGCTGGCCGACTACCCGTGCAAGTCCGCCGGCATGGTCGAGTACCCGACCTTTGCCCGGGCCATCGACCCGCGCATCCGCACCGAATGCGTCGGCTGCCCGCCGGACCCGCACCCGCAGGGGTGGTTCTGCGCCTGGAAGTTCACCCTCGAGGAGAACGGTTGAGGTGGCGGCCGCGAACTCGTCACCCCGGCCCGGGCCGCTCGCCGGGGTGCGTGTGCTCGAACTCGGGCACAACATCATGGGCCCGGCCTGCGGCCTGATCCTC
>JAGODN010000203.1 GCA_017998195.1 Desulfobulbus sp.
GCGCGCGGGAAAGCCAGGGCGAATACCTCCGGTACCTTGAAATCGCCTTTGCCTCGCTCCGGGAACTGCACTACCAGGTAGATTTGTCTCGCCGCCTGGGCTATTTCCGCCGGCCCGAACCAGACGACTACGAAACGCTGCTTGCCGAGACCGAGAAGGTGCTGGGGGCACTGGTCCGCTCCCTCCGCGCGCCGAACAGGACCCCGCCCAAGTAGAACAACGCGGGATGAGCACCGGAGCCTAACTGGAATGCTTTTTTCCGGGAATGAAGCTGACCGCAAGAAGACCGCAGCCAACCTGAACTTTCAGGTTAAAGATTCAATTGATCCCACTGAATTTGTATCTTTATCCTGCTCTTTTTATTTTTGGCTCAGGCCGCTGATCCTGCCAATGGCTGCCTTTTCATGGTGCGCACAGCGCACCCTACTAAAACCTACAGCCTAAACACCTACAGTCTAACAGCTTGGTCACCTACAGCCTAAACACCTACAGTCTAACAGCTTGGTCACCTACAGCCTAAACACCTACCACCCACCCACCCAATGACCTCATCCACAACCAACGGCCAGACCGAAATCATCGTCACCGGGTTCGGCGGCCAGGGCATCATCCTGACCGGTCGGATTCTCGGCATGGCGGCCTCGCTCGGCGACAAGAAAGAGTCCACCCTGGTCCAGGCCTACGGGCCGGAGTCGCGTGGCGGCGCCTGCAACGCCCAGGTGATCATCTCGGATGTGCCGATCCACTACCCCTACGTCAACCGGCCGCACATCCTCGTGGCCATGAGCCAGGCCGGCTACGACAAGTTCGCCGCCAGCCTGGCGCCGGACTCGGTGCTGCTCGTGGACCAGGACCTGGTCCACCCGGAAGAGGCGGCCTGCGACCACTTCGCCATCCCGGCCACGCGCATGGCCGAGAACCTGGGCAACAAGATGATGGCCAACATCATCATGCTCGGCTTCTGCACCGCCATCACCGGCGCGGTGACCAATGCGGCGGCCCAGGCCATGGTTCGCCAGTCCGTGCCCAGGGGCACCGAGGACCGCAACATCGAGGCCTTCACCAAGGGGTATGATTACGGCCTGTCCACCCTCAAGGGGAGGGAAAAACGGGCCGCCGGCCAGACAGGAGCGTTGGCGTCATGACACGACAAAAAGAGAGGCTCTACCGGGTGATCGTCGCCGGCGCCACGCCGGAAGGCATCGCCGCCACCAACAAGCTGGGCGAACTGGGCATCCCGGTGACCCTGGTGGACAGCGCCCCGGACCTGAACGAGAAGCTCGCGGCCGAGGAATACCGGCTGCCCTCGGGCCAGAGCTTCAACTTCGCCCACCGTCCGGGGTTGATCCGCATCCTGCGCAACGCCCAGATCCGCACCCTGCTGCCGGCGCGGATCAGCTCGATCAAGCACACCCCGCAGGGGTTCAGCGTGCGCATCGACCGCGGCCAGACCTTTGTCGACGCGGACCGCTGCGTGCTCTGCGGCAAGTGCTTCGTCGCCTGCCCGGTGGAGTGCGCCGAGACCGGCAAGGCCCTGCACTACGCGGGCCGCACCAGCCTGCCCGGCCGGCCCTGGATCGACAAGCGGCGGCAGCCGCTCTGCCAGGAGAACTGTCCGCTGGGCGTCAATGCCCAGGGCTACATCGCCCTGGCCGCCCAGGGCCGCTACGACGAGGCCCTGGGCGTGGTCCGGCGGGACAACGTCCTGCCCGGCATCTGCGGCCGGGTCTGCACCCACCCCTGCGAGGAGGCCTGCCGCCGCGGCGGGGTCGACGACCCGGTGGCCATCCGCGCCATCAAGCGGTTTTTGGCCGACTACGAGGCCGAGCACCCGGAGCCCGCCCAGGCGCCCCCCGCGGACCGGGTCGAACCCACCCGACCTGAGCGGATCGCCATCATCGGTTCCGGCCCGGCCGGCATTGCCGCAGCCGCGGACCTGGCCCGGCGCGGCTACGGCGTGACCGTGTTCGAGAAGGAGGCGGAAGCCGGCGGCCTGCTCCGCTACGGCATCGGCGCGCACCGGCTGCCGCGCGCCATCCTCGACCGGGAACTCCGCGCCATCGAGCGCATGGGCGTGGTCTTTGCCACCCATTCGCCCATCGACCTGGCCGCGGATCTCGACCGGCTCACCCGCGAATTCCAGGGCCTGCTGCTCTCCACCGGCACCTGGCACGACCGGCAGTTGGGCGTGGACGGCGAGGATTTGGAGGGTGTCGAGGGCTGCCTCGCCTTCCTCGCCCGCAGCCAGTGGGAGAACATCACCGCCCTGCCCGGCCGCATGGCGGTGATCGGCGACGGCAACTCGGCCTTTGACCTGGCGCGGACGCTCGCCCGCCTGGGCGCCCAGGTGCGCCTCATCAGCTGGTTCGATGCCGAGCACATCCCGGCCGACCCGGACGAGGTGCGCGAGGCGGTGGAAGAAGGCGTGCAGATCGTCGACGCCACCCAGGTGGTGGCGTTGCGTGGAGAGAACGGCGTGTTCCGCCGGCTCGAGTGCCGGCGCACCGTGCCCGGCAAGGCGGATGCGCGCGGCATCGCCTGGCCGGTGGTGGTCGAGGGCGAGCCTGCCTTCACCCTGGAGTTCGACCGCGCCTTCGTGGCCATCGGCCAGGTGGGCGGCTTCCAGGCGGGGAGCTTCGGCGGCCGCATCGCGGTGAACGAGCGCGGCTTCATCGATACCGACCCGGACCAGCGCACCACGCTCGCCCGCGTCTACGCGGCCGGCGACACGGTCTCCGGCCCCTCCTCGGTGGTGCGGGCCATGGCCGCGGGCCGCCGGGCCGCGGCCACCATCCACGCCGACCTGTCCGGCGAGCGGGTCGAGTCGCCCGTGTCCCGGCCGGCGGAACGCGATTTCCGCCAGATCCCCGAGGACCTGCCGCAGCAGCGGCGCACGGCCATGCCCGAGCGCCAGGCGGCCGAGCGGGTGCAGTCCTTCCAGGAGGTGGCGCTCGGCTTCACCCTGCAGCAGGTCCAGGCCGAGGCGAGCCGCTGCCTGCAGTGCGGCGTCTGCTCCGAGTGCCTCGAGTGCGTGGCCGCCTGCGGCCCGCTCAAGGCCATCGATCACGCCCAGGAGCGCGAGGAGATCGTCGAGCCCTGCGGCGCGGTGATCGTCGCCGACCCGGCCGCGGCCCCGAACATCAAGGGCGACGACATCATCCGCGCCTACGGCCCCAGGGCGGCCCGGCCGAACGTCAACGACATGGTGGTGCGCGGCTTCGACGCCGCGGCCCGGGCCATGCTGCTGCTCGGCGGCGCCACCCGCAAGACCAAGGGCCACGGCCTGTCCGTGTCCATCCCGGACGCCGGCCTTTCACCGGAGATCCGCATCGGCGTGTTCGTCTGCCGCTGCAACGACTCGCTCGGCTGGCTGCCCGGCATGGACGACTACCTCGCCGGCCTTGCCGACGCCAACCCGGCCATCGTCCATGTCGAGGCGCTCAACGCCGCCTGTGTGCCCGACGGTGGCTCGGCCATCATCCGCGCGGTGCGCGAGAAGGCCATCACCCGCCTGGTGCTCGCCTCCTGCGTCTGCTGCCCGCTCAACTTCGTGTGCAGCGCCTGCACCGACCAGCGCAGCCGTCTGAAGAACATGCTCTTCCACGGCACCGGCATCAGCCGCTCCATGGTCGAGACCTGCAACCTGCGCGGCGAGATCCTGCGCCTGGTCGAGGCCAAGCCGGCGCTCGCCCTGGAGCGGTTCAAGGGACTGCTCACCCGCTCGATCAAGCGGACCCTGGCCCTCAAGCCGCTGCACGCGGTGGACCGCAACTACAATTTCGCCGCCGCGGTGATCGGCAATTCGCAGGCCACCACCACCAGCGCCCTCACCCTGGCGGAAACAGACCACGAGGTGCTGCGCTTCGGCACGGCCGAGCAGCCGCTCACCGACCTGGTCGACCACGCCAACATCCACAACTTCCCGGACTGGCACGTCAAGGGGATCAAGGGCACGCTCGGTGATTTCCAGATCCTGATCGAGGCCGACGGCCACCACCAGGTGCTGCGCGCCGGCACGGTGATCCTCGGCGAGAAGGCCCGCCGCCGCATCGCCTACACCCACCAGGAAGGGCTGCCGAGCTGCACCGTGGAACCGGTGCTGCAGCAGCGCGGGGTCACCGGGGTGCCGTTCGCCTACCCCTGCGCCACCTCGGTGCCCGGCCTGTACCTGGCCGAGCCGGCCGACATCAACGTGTCCAAGCTGAAAAAGGGCACGGCCGCGGCGGTGATGGTGGCCGCGGCCATGCCGCGCGGACCGCGCCAGTCCAAGGGGTTCACCGCGGCCATCGACGAGAAGCTCTGTCGCGGCTGCGGCCGCTGCACCGACGCCTGCCTCTACCACGCCATGACCCTGCAGGCCAATGGCCTGGGCGGCTGGCGGGCGCAGGTGGACGAGGCCCTGTGCAAGGGCTGCGGCAACTGCATCTCGGTCTGCCCCACCGGCGCCGCCGACAGCCCCTTCCGCAACCGCCTCTTCCTCGAACAGGCCCTCGAGGAACTCCTCACCCGGGAAAGCGCCCATGAATGACCAGCACAGCGGCAGCGACCGCACCATCCTCCTCTTCCTCTGCAACTGGGGGGCGCACGCCGCCTTCCTCACCCTCCAGGACCAGCGGCGGCCCATCCCGGACGAGATCCGCATGGTGCGCACCCCCTGCACCGGCCGCATCGACCGGGCCATGCTGCTCAAGGCCTTTGCCAAGGGCGCGGACGGGGTGCTGCTGGTCGGCTGCGAGCCCGGCACCTGCCGTTACGGCTCCGGCACCGCCACCAGCCAGCGCAACACCCAGGACGTGCGCAAGGTGCTCGACATCATGGGGCTGGGCGGTCGACGGCTGCGCTTCGCCGCCTTCCTGCCCGAGGAGTCCGAGCAGATGCTGGCCTTTTTCCAGGACTTCGCCGGCGAGATCCGCACCCTGCCGCCGGCCGGGATCGAGCCGCTGCCGGCCGAACCGGTGGTCGACACCGACGCCCGCCGCCAGGAACTGCGCAGGCTGGTCACCGCCTACGACGTCCACGCCTGCCAGGACTGCGGCAAGTGCTCGTCCGCCTGCCCGCTGGCGCTCATCGGCAAGCCGTTCTCGCCGCGCGCCATCGCCTCGGCGGTGATCACCGGCGGCATCCACGCCCCGGGCGTGCAGGAGAACGCCTGGAGCTGCCTGACCTGCGGCATCTGCTTCGAGCGCTGCCCGTCCGCGGTCAACTTCCCGGCCTTCATCAAGGACCTGCGCCACCTCTACCGCCAGACCGAGCTGCCCGGCCAGGAGGTGCACGGCG
>JAGODN010000204.1 GCA_017998195.1 Desulfobulbus sp.
TGCCGATCCGGTCCGGGCCCAGGGATACCGGCTGCCAGATCTCGCCATGCCCGTCACGGAAATGGAACACGCCCTCGGCCTGGCCGGCCGGGGGCTGCGGCCCGTGGGCAGCGGCCAGGGTCGGTTCGCGGGTGAACTCGGCGACGATGCCGCCCGCCCGGTCGAACACCCGGCCGGCGAGGATGCTCGGCTTGGCCTCGAGCGACTGGAGGATGGTGGTGAGCGCGCCGCGATCCTCGAAGGTGATGCCGGCCCGGCAGTTTTCCGCGAGGATCAGGGCCAGGGTCTGGGCCTCGTTGGCGATCTGGCCGCGCAGCAGGAACCGCTGGGAGAAGAACGAGGCGGCCATGAACACAATCAGGGCCCCGGCACATACGACCAGGACAATGGCGTGCAGCTTGCGGCGGACGGGAAGGTGGAGAAACCGGTTTTTCATAGGGCTTCAGAGGACCTCGAGGGCGAGATTGAGCAGCGAGGCACTGACCTGAATGCCATTCGCCCGCGCCCTGGTGTTGTTGATGACAAAGGCCAGCCGCCCGTCCCGGTTACGGAACTCGAACACCCCGCCGCTCGCGGCAAAGCCGGGGATGTCGCTGACCGTGACCACGGGCAGAACGGCGGTCGCGGCCAGGATCCGGTCCTGGCGGGCCGCCTCGGAGCGGCTGACAAAGAGCAGATGGCAGGCGCCCACAGTGCTCGGCACGGTGTCGGTGTGGCGCAGGGCGATGGGGTGGCCGGCCACCTGTTTCTCCTCCACCCCGGCCAGGGCCGGGCCGAAGGGGTCCGCGCCGAGGATGCACAGGTTCAGGCTGGACGAAGCACCGGCCCAGGCGCTGGCCGGCCAGGTGGTGAAGCGGGCGAAGTTGACAAGAAAGCCGGCCTTGAGCCGGTACTCCAGCCCGGCCTCGTCCGCCCGCAGCGGCAGCGGCCGGCCGCACATGGAGAGCAGCACAAGGAGCAGGCTGATGAGCCGCAGAGCGGCTGGGCCCGTGCCGGCCACGGATCAGAACCGCCAGGTGAGCTTGGCGTAGACGCCGCGCTCGATTTCGGTGGGCGGCGTGGCCACTTCGAGGGCGTACTGCAGCCGGCTCGGTTCAAGCAGGTTCTGACCGGCAAGCATGAGTTCGAGGTTTTTCGTCGGGGTCCAGATGAGGTTGGCGTCGAACAGGAAGTAGCTGTCGATGGGGATGACGCCGCCCACCAGGTTGGTGCTGTCCAGGCAGGTGATGGCGTCGACGTAGCGCAGCCAGAGGTTGAGCTGCCAGTGTTCCGCCAGGCTGATGCCGGAGCGCAGGGAGGCCTGGTGCGCGGGGCTGGTGCCCTCGAGCAGGTCGGCCATGCCGGCGATGGCGGCCGGGTCGTCGACCTCCAGGTCCTGGGTCAGCCAACTGTAGGAGAGCGCCAGCGACAGCCAGGATGCGGCCTGCCAGTCCACTGCCACCTCGACGCCGGAGCTGTCACCCTCCATACCGTTGCCGAACTGGAAATTCACCCCGTCCGGCCCGGGCTGCGGGCTGATCGAATAGAGCTGGTCGTAGATGTTGTGGAACACGGCCAGGTCAAAGGAGAGGTTTTCCCTGGCCCGCCAGCGGTACCCGGCCTCGTAGGCGTTGACCACCTCGGACTCGAACCTCTCGCTGCCGAGCAGGCGGGCGGCCTGCACGCCCTCCGCGCCGGGGTAGACCCCGACCACCAGTCGGCCGCGCTGCTCGAGGATGGTCGGGGTGCGCACCGCCCGGGCCGTCTTCGCCCACAGCGAATGGCGCTCGGCCGGCTGCCACAGCAGTTGGGCGCTGGGCTGCCACTCGCTGCCGGTGAAATCGTTGTGCTCGTACTTGGCGCCCGCGGTCAGCCACAACCGGTCGGCGAGCAGGGTGAGTTCATCCTGGAGGAAGCCGCTGTACAGGTGGTCGGTGCCGTCCGGCAGTCGCGCCTGGAACATCTCCTGGTCGAATTCGCCGCGCACCGCCCGGTAGCCGGTGCCCAGGGTCAGGCTGTTGCGGCTGCCGAGCCGCGTTTCGTACTGCAGGTCCGCGTCGAAGGTGTCGAACTCGAAGCGGAAGTAGCGCTCGTCCCGGTCCTTGCGGTCGTAGTAGGTCTTGACGGTGAAGGCCGAATCCGCGCCCACCTCCTGCCGAAAGCGGCCGAGCAGGTTGCCGCCGCGCACCTCGACCTGGTCGCGCACCGCGGCGAGAAAGGGCGGCCGGTCCTGCCAGTAAGGGGAGAGGATCTGGTCGCCGTCGTTGTGCACCAGGTCACCCTGCAGGGTCCACTCGCGGCTTGCGTCCGGGTTGCCGTCCAGGCGGAAGCCGCCCTGGGCCGGCTGCCAGGAGTCGTAGGCATCGGCGCCGCTGTCCGCCAGCTCGTTGCCGGCATGGTCGTCGTAGGTGAGGTAGAGGCGGCCCGAGGCGGTGTCGCTGATCCGCCCACCGTACCGGCCGCCGGCGGTCAGCCGCTCCTCGGTGCCGGCGCCGAAGCGGACCAGGGTGCCGTGGGTGTCCTGGGCTTTGCGCGTGATGATGTTGATCACGCCGTTGACCGCGTTGGCGCCCCACATGGTCGCCCCCGGGCCGCGGATCACCTCGATCCGCTCGATGTCCTCGAGGAGGGTGTTCTGCTCGTCCCAGAAGGTGCTGCTGAAGGCCGGCGAATAGACCGAGCGGCCGTCCATGAGCACCAGCAGCTTGTTCGAGGTGAAGCCGGAAAAACCGCGGGAGGCCACCGACCAGGAGGAGGCGGAGACCCGGGCCACCTGCAGCCCCGGGGCCATGGCCAGGGCCTCGGGCACGGTGGTCACGCCGGAGCGGCGGATATCCTCCTGGGTGATGACGTACACCGCCGCGGGCGCGTCCTGGAGTTGCTGCTCCTTCTTCGCCACCGAGGTGACGGTGATGTTCATCAGCTGGGCCAGATCCATGTCCAGGAACTCGTTGCTGGCCGCCGGGCGGGCGGCGGCGGATTCCCGCGGCAGGAGGGCGAGGAGCAGGCTGGCGGCAAGGGCGGCGGTGCGCATCGGTCGGGTCCCCGGTGTTTTTTTTGCAAAAAAATCTGGCGGCACCACGTTGTGCCGGTAGTAAGAATCTATCTGGTTATCGGCAGGGCAGCAAGGCAGCGATAACAAATTTTCGGCAAGTTTCTCGGCCGCGGCGGCGCAATCCCCCCGAACCGATCGGCCCGGCCCGGGTTGCGCCCGGACGTCGACGCCCGTGCACCGCGCTGCGGACCCAAAAACCTGCGCCGCAACCCTTTTGCCCGGACGCCGACCTCCCCCGGGCAGGACTATTTGTGTTGCGCCGTGGGTGGTGCGGTGCTTTACTGCGCCACCATTTTTCCTTTCCCGGGAACAGCGATGATGCACGGACTCTACGACCCAAACGACAGCAGGGACAACTGCGGCTTCGGGCTCATCGCCCACCTGCGCGGCGAGGCCAGCCACCAGCTGGTGCGCACCGCCATCGAGGCCCTGGCGAGCATGACCCACCGGGGCGGCATCGCCGCCGACGGCCGCACCGGCGACGGCTGCGGCCTGCTGCTGCAGAAGCCGGACCTGTTCCTGCGCCGGGCGGCGCAGAGCTGCGGGGCCGGCGAGCTGACCCCGCTCTACGGGGTGGGCATGCTCATGCTCAGCCAGGACGAGGAGCGGGCCGCCCTGGCGCGGCGCACCCTGGACGAGGAACTCACGGCCGTGGGCCTGCAGCCGGCCGGCTGGCGGCGGGTGCCCACCGCGCCCGCCTGCCTCGGTCCCATCGCTCTGGCCAGCCTGCCGCAGTTTGCCCAGGTCTTTGTCAACGCCCCGGATCTCGACCAGGCGCAGCTCACCGCCCGGCTGTTCATCGCCCGGCGCCGGGCGGAGAAACGACTCGTCACGGACCCGGACAGCTCCATCGCCAGCCTGAGCGCGGGCACGGTGGTCTACAAGGGACTGATGATGCCCGTGGACCTGGCCGGCTTCTTCCCGGACCTGGCCGACCCGGACCTGGAGAGCGCCATCTGCCTGTTCCACCAGCGCTTCTCCACCAACACCATGCCCCGCTGGCCGCTCGCCCAGCCCTTCCGCCTGCTCGCCCACAACGGCGAGATCAACACCATCACCGGCAACCGCAACTGGGCCGAGGCGCGCACCGGCAAGTTCCGCTCGCCGCTGTTGCCCGACATCGAGGCCATCGCCCCGCTGGTCAACCGCACCGGCTCGGACTCGTCCAGCCTGGACAACATGCTCGAGGTGCTGGTGGCCGGCGGCATGGACCTGCACCGGGCCATCCGCATGCTCATCCCGCCCGCCTGGCAGAACGTCGAGCACCTGGACCCGGACCTGCGCGCCTTCTACGAGTTCAACTCCATGCACACCGAGGCCTGGGACGGGCCGGCCGGGCTGGTGCTCACCGACGGCCGCTTCGCGGTCTGCGCGCTCGACCGCAACGGCCTGCGGCCCTCGCGCTGGGTGCTCAGCCGCGACCACCTGCTCACCGTGGCCTCGGAGGTGGGTGTCTGTGCCCTGGACCCCGGCGAGGTGGTGGCCAAGGGGCGGCTCGGCCCGGGGCAGCTGCTCTCCGTGGACACGGCCACCGGCACCCTGCGCCACACCGCCGAGGTGGATGACGAACTCAAACGCCGGCACCCCTACAAGCAGTGGCTCAAGGACAACACCCTGCGGCTCGAGGGCACCCTCGGCCAGGACCGGGCCACCCGCGAGCTGGAGGGCGAACCGCTGTGCATGGCCATGAAGATGTACCAGGTGAGCCTGGAGGAGCGCGACCAGCTGCTCCGGCCGCTGGCCGAGACCGGCCAGGAGGCGGTCGGCTCCATGGGCGACGACACCCCCATGGCCGTGCTCTCCCTCAAGCAGCGCCCGCTTTCCGACTGGTTCCGCCAGCAGTTCGCCCAGGTGACCAACCCGCCCATCGACCCGCTGCGCGAGGCGGTGGTCATGTCGCTCGAGACCACCATCGGCCCGGAGCAGCAGTCGATCTTCGCCGAGTCCGAACAGCACGCGAACCGGGTGATCCTCACCTCGCCGGTGCTGTCCACGGAAAAATACCGGGCCCTCATCCACCTGGACCGCTGGGGCTACCGGGTGCACCGGTTGCCGCTCGGCTACGACCCGGAGCAGACCGACCTGCGCACGGCCATCGAAACCCTCTGCCACGAGGCCGCGGCCGCGGTCCGCGCCGGCGCGGTGCTGCTGCTCCTCTCCGACCAGGGCTGCGCCCCGCCGCAGCTGCCCGTGCACGCCCTGCTGGCCGTGGGCGCGGTCCACCATCA
>JAGODN010000205.1 GCA_017998195.1 Desulfobulbus sp.
CGCGGAACTCGACCGGGCCGGGGTGAAAACCGCCATCACCGCGGCGCTCAAGCGCTTCTCCAAGGGAATGCTCAAGACCGTGGCCCTGGCCACCCCGGAGAACCCGGCCGCGCGCGGCCAGTTGGGCCGGCCCGGGCCGGACAACACCTTCCAGCTGCTGCAGCGCTTCCTCGAAGAGGAGCACCGGGTGCTGCCGGTGGACCTGGGCACCGGCCAGGTGGACCCGGAGGCGGACATCCTGGTGGTGGCCGCGCCCAGTGAACTGAAACCCGAGCAGGTGTTCGCCCTGGACCAGTTCCTCATGCAGGGCGGCACGGTGGTGCTCGCCACCTCGCCCTTCAACGTCGGGTTGCAGGGGCGGCTTGCGGTCACCGAGAACCAAAGCGGCCTGGAGGACTGGCTGGCCGGCCACGGCCTGGGCTTTGCCCCGACCCTGGTGCTCGACCCGCAGAACGCCGCCTTCCCGGTGCCGGTGGAGCGACAGGCGGGCGGCTACACCGTGCAGGAGACCCACCTGCTCAACTACCCCTACTTCGTCGACATCCGCCACGACGGCATGCACCGCGACTCGGGCCTGCTCACCGGCATCGATCAGCTCTCCCTCACCTGGGCCTCGCCGGTCACGGTGGACGCGGAGAAAAACCGGGAGCGCCGGGTGGTGCGCCTGCTGGAAAGCTCGCCCGGCTCGTGGACCTCGCCCTCCTTTGACATCCAGCCGGACTTCGAACGGTACGGGGAGACCGGCTTCGCCACCGGCACGGACACCGGCCGGCAGCTGCTCGGGGTGCTGGTCGAGGGGCGGTTCGACTCGCCCTTCCGCGGCCAGCCCTCGCCGCTGGTCGAGGCGGCGCGGCGGGCCGAGGCGGAGCGGACCAAGGCAACTTCCGGGCAGGCGGGCGGCGCGGCCGCAGACCCGGACACCGGGAAACCGGAGCAGGTGCTCGGCAAGGTACTCGAACGCTCGCCCGAGTCGGCGCGGATCATCCTCTTCGCCTCCAACACCTTCCTCGCCGACACCAGCCTGGAGCTGGCCAGCGGCGCGGCCGGCAGCCGCTACCTCAACCCCCTGCAGCTGGTGGCCAACGCCGTCGACTGGTCGCTGGCCGACCGCGACCTGCTTTCCATCCGCGGTCGCGGTCATTTCGCCCGCACCCTCGTGCCCATGGCTGCCGGGGCGCGGGCCTTCTGGGAGTATCTCAACTACGGCTTGGCGGCCGCCGGGCTGCTCGTGGTCTGGGGCGCGCACCGACTGGTGCTCGCCCGTACGCGGCGGCGTGAGCGGCAACTCGTTGCCGGGGAGGTGGAAGCATGAACAGGCTGATCACGATCTGTGCGGTGCTGCTCGCCGTGCAGCTGGGGCTGGCGGCGTGGACCCACCTGGGCGGGCCCGGTGACGCGGCCGCGCCGGTCCGGGGCCCGGTGCTTCCGGTGGACCCGGCAACGGTGGACGAACTGCGGCTGGAAGACAACGCCGGCGCAACCCTTGTCCTGAAGAAGGCGGGTGAGGGCTGGATGCTGCCCGGGCTGGCGGATTTCCCGGCGGACAGCGGACGGGTGCGGGCCCTGGTCGAACGGCTGGCCAGCCTGCAGCGCTCCTGGCCCGAGGCGACCACCGCCGAGGCGGCGGGGCGCTTCCAGGTGGCCGCGGACCGGTTTGAGCGGCGGCTGACCCTGCGCGGCGGCGGCAAGGACCTGGGCCGGGTGTTTCTCGGCGGTTCGGCCGGGCTGCGCCGGGTCTACCTGCGGGCCGAGGGCGACCAGGATATTTTTGCGGTCGAACTCGCCGGCCGCGACCAGGAACTGGACCCGAACAGCTGGATCGACACGGCCGTGCTCCGTCTGCAGCCGGACCAGGTGGCGCGCATCGACCTGCCGGGGTTCAGCCTGATCCGTCACGAGGACGCCCTGGTGGTCGAGGGGCTGGCCGCGAACGAGGAAATGGTCGGGGCCAGCCGCGACAGCCTGGTCGAGCGGATCACCGCCCTGGCCGTGCGCGGGGTACTCAAGGCCGATGACCCGGCCGCTGCCAGCCTGGACGACCCGGTGCTGCGCCTGGCCGTGCACCCGGTCCAGGGCGAGGTGCGCGAGTACCGCTTCGGCCGGGTGGAGACACCGCCCGCGCCGTCCGCCGGGGGGCAGGAACCGCAGTCCGCGCCGGCGCGCTTTGTCCTGCGGGTGAGCGGTCACGCCCGCCTGTTCGAGGTGGACAGCTGGCAGGTGGAGGAGATCCGCCACCTGAACCGTGCCGCCCTGGTGCAGGCGAAGACTGCGCCGGCAGCCGCGGACCAGCCCGCAGCCACAGCCCCCGCCCAGGCCGCACCGCCCGCCGGAGGCCAATGATCCCTGGCCCGGGCGCAGGGTCGCACTGACCGGCAGGGGGCGGGATGCTGCGGGCAGTCTCCGGCCGTCGGCCGCTGCGCCGGCGGCCGCCTGTTGTGGCCGGGTTCGCGCGGCGCTGCGGTCGCCTCGCCCTCGTTGCCCTGGCCCTGCCGATCCTCGTCGTCCTGGCCCTGCGCTGGCTGGACCCGCCCACCAGCGCCTTCATCCTCGCCCGCCAGTGGCAGCACCTTCGCACCGGCCAACCCGCCGCGGTCGGCTCTAGCTGGGTCGACCTCGAGCGGATCAGCCCGCACCTCGCCGTGGCGGTGATCGCCGCCGAGGACCAGCGTTTCCCGGACCACCACGGTTTCGATTTCCACGCCATCGGCCGGGCGCTCGAATACAACGCCAGCAACCGGACGGTGCGCGGCGCCAGCACCATCAGTCAGCAGACCGCCAAGAATCTTTTTTTATGGAGCGGCCGCAGCTACCTGCGCAAGGGGCTGGAGGCCGGCCTGACCGTCCTGCTGGAGACCCTCTGGCCCAAGCGCCGCATCCTCGAGGTCTACCTCAACCTGGCCGAGTTCGGTGACGGCGTGTTCGGCGCCCGGGCCGCGGCCGAGCGGATCTTCCGCACCAGTCCGGACCGGCTCAGCCGCCAGCAGGCGGCCCTGCTCGCCAGCGTGCTGCCCGACCCGGGCCGGTTGGACGCCGGCCGTCCGTCCGCGCACGTGCGGCAGAAGGCCCGCTGGGTGCGCGCCCAGATGGACCGGCTGGGCGGCGCGCGCCTGCTCGATCGGCTGTGAGTCGCGACGACCAACCCGTCACCCCAACCAGCCCAGGGTCACCGCGGTGAGCGCCAGGTAGCGCAGCACCTTGGCCCCGCCGGCGATGACGAGGAAGGTCCAGAACGGCTCGCGCAGCACCCCGGCGGCCACGGTGAGCGGGTCGCCGATCACCGGCGCCCAGCTGAGGAGCAGCGACCAGCGGCCCCAGCGGTGGTACCAGGCCCGGGCCTGCTCGAGCCGCTCCTCGCGCACCGGAAACCAGCGGCGGTCACGAAACCGCTCCAGGCCGCGGCCCAAGAGCCAGTTGAGCACCGCGCCGAGCACGTTGCCCAGGCTGGCAACCAAGAGCAGGGCGGCCACCGGGTAGTCGCCGGTGAGCAGCAGCCCGACCAGCACCGCCTCGGACTGCATGGGCAGCACGGTGGCGGCGAGCAGGGCGGCCAGAAACAGGCCGGCGTACACGGGCAGTTCGATCATCACCTGTCTCCTTGCCCCGCTCCGGGGGAGGTTGTTGACCGCGGGGCCGCGCCTTGCCGCGGTCGAGGCAAAGCGCTATAGTCGGCCTGCCGCTGTGCCCCGGCCCAACCGGGGCCGTCTGCCGGCAAGGAGCGCCCATGAGCAGCCCCCCTGTTCCCGACGATTTCCCCCTTCGGCTCAGCCGCCGCTTCCGCCGCCAGCAGGCCTTTGCCGTCGGCTACGCGCCGCTCTCCAGCCGGGTGTGCGGGCTGGTGGCCGACTGGCTCGAGACCGGCGCGGACCGCGACCCGGTGGCCGCCTGGCTGCTCGTGGCCGGCCGCGGCCGGGCGAGCTTCGACGTGCCGCTGCTGCTGCTCGCCGGGCTGCACCGCGCGGTGCTCGCCGGCGAACCCGCGGTCGCCGAACTGGCTCGTTACTACCCGAGCGCGGGCGGCACGCTGGACCCGGCCGGGGCCGGGTTCGCGGCGGTCCTGCGCGCGGCCCTCCTCGCCCTGCGGCCGCAGCTGAGCGCTTTTCTGGGCGCGGCCACGGTGCAGACCAACGAGGTCGCCCGCGGCCTCGCGTGGCTGCTGCCGGCCTGCTTCCCCGGCTGGCCCGAGATGCACCTGGTGGAACTGGGGGCCAGCGCCGGGCTCAACCTGGTGGCCGACTGGCGCGCCTTCCGCCTTGTCGACGCGGCCGGCCGGCCGCTCCTGGCCGATCTCGGCCGGGGCGAGGGCGACCCGTTCGTGGTCGAGGTCGCGGGTGAGGGCCCCCGGCGCTGCCCCCACCCCCTGCCGCAGGTGCTGAGCCGCACCGGCTGCGACCTGGCCCCGCTGGACCTGACCGTGGCAGGGGACGCGCAGACCCTGGCCGCCTTTGTCTGGGCCGACCAGACCGACCGGCTGGCCCTGCTTCGCCGGGGCATGGACAGCTTCCACCGGGCCCACCGGCAGGGGGCGCGGGTGCGGCTACACCGGGTTGACCTGCCCTCCGGGCTGACGGGCTTTCTCAACGAACACGTCGCCTTCCCGGGCGACGCCCCCATCCTCGTCTCGAACACCTACCTGACCACCTACCTGCAGGGTCGGGGCGCCGACCTGCGACCCCAACTCGCGGCCTGGGCCGCCGGGCAACCACGGCCGGTGCTCTGGCTGCAGTGGGAGACCCTGTGGCAGGGGCCGCGGCCGCCCGAGTTCGGCTGGCTCGGCTGGACCGCCGACCTCTGGCAGCAGGGCGGACACCGCCACTGGCAGCTCGCCTGGGTGCAGCCGCACGGGGCCCGCGTCCAGTGGCTGCCCGGCCTGGCCGAGTGGGCCCGGTTCTGGCGCGACCGCGGCCGCTGAGGCCGGCACGCCCGGATTTTCCGCGCCCTCAGGTGCAGCCGGGCTGGCAATCCGCGGCCGGTGGCGGTATCCTGCCGGACCGTTCATCCCCTTTCCCGGAGCATCGCCATGCAGCACTACCTCTACGCCCTGGGCGCCATCCTCTGCTGGGCCAGCCTGCCCGCGGCCACCGGCTCCGGCCTCGAGGGGCTCGGCATCGAACCCCTCTTGTTCTACAGTTTCACCGCCGCGGCCCTGTTCCTCTACCTGCTCGACGTGGTCCAGAAACGCACCCTCA
>JAGODN010000206.1 GCA_017998195.1 Desulfobulbus sp.
CGACAGCGGCCGGTCAGACCCGAGTCCGCGCGGGCGCAACGGCCCGGTTCCGGGTCCGGTTGCCCTGTATTATCAGGAACTATTCTTCGATCTTTCCTTTCCCGGACGGACGTGCTACACCATCGCGAAGAACCGCGAGAGAGCGGTCGAACAGGTGGATTTCATGGAGCAACAGGAGGTCGGCATGTCCGGGAAAAACGACCTGCACCCCGCCGAGGGCAGTGACAGCCAACGCTTCGCCCCAGACCCCGAGACCGCGCGGCTCGGGGCCGTGCTCGAACACATCGGCGACGGCTTTCTCGCCTGCGACGCGGACTGGCGGCTCGTGCTGGTCAACGTCGCGGCGGAGCGCATGCTCGGCATGCGCCGCCAGGATCTGCTCGGCCGCAACCTGTGGTCGGTGTTCCCCCAGGCCCGCACCACCCGGCTGGAAGAAGAATACCTGCGCGCCGCCGCCGGCGAGACCCGGGACTTCGAAAACTTCTACGAGCCCTGGGGCCGCTGGTTCCACAACCGATGCTTCCCGCGCCGGGGCGGCGGCATGTTCTGCTACTTCCTCGACATCACCCGCCAGAAACGGGTGGCCACGGCCCTGCGCGCCACCATTCCGCACCAGGGGGACGAAGAATCCGACCGAACCGAGTTCGTGCTGCGCTTCCGCCCGGACAACGGCGTATGCACCTTTGTCAACGACGTGTTCTGCCGGCTGTTCGGCATCAGCCGCGAGGCCATCGTCGGCCGGGCCTGGCAGCCGGTGGTCGTGCCCGAGGACCTGGCCCAGGTGGAAGCGGCCCTGCAACGGCTCTCGCCGGAGCACCCGGTCATCACCCTGGAGACGCGCGTGTACGATGCCGCCGGCGCGGTCCGCTGGCTCAAGCTGGTCAACCGCGGCATCTTCGCCGACCAGGGCCGGCTGGCCGAGGTCCAGGTCGTGGGCCGGGACATCACCGAGCGGAGGCAGCTGGAGGAACGGTACCGCGCCCTGGTGGAGACCACCACGGATCTCATCTGGGAGACTGACGCCTCCGGCAACTTCACCTACCTGAGCCCCAAGTTCGAGGAGATCACCGGCCACCCGCCGTCCGCTTTTGTCGGCCGCTCGCTCCTCGATCTGCTGCCCGAGGAGGGGACCGAGGAGGTCGGCCAGCGCCTGCTGAGCGCCCTGCTCGACGTGCTGCCGTTTGCCTCCCTGGAGGTGCCGATCCGCCACCGCGACGGCCGCCTGGTGCTGCTCGAGGTGAGCGGTGTGCCGGTGACCGGGCCGGACGGCCGTCCCCGGGGACTGCGCGGCATCAGCCGCGACGTGACCGCGCGCAAGCAGGCCGAGGCCGAGCGCCAGCGGCTGCACGACCAGCTGTTCCACGCCCAGAAGATGGAGTCCATCGGCCGGCTGGCCGGCGGCGTGGCGCACGATTTCAACAACATGCTCAGCGTCATCCTCTCCTACGCGGAGATGGCCATGGACAAGGTCGAGCCGGGCTCGCCGCTGCACCGTGACCTGACCGAGATCTCCTGCGCCGGCCTGCGCTCCGCGGACATCGTCCGGCGCCTGCTCACCTTTGCCCGCAAGGAGACCAGCGCGCCGCGGGTGCTCGACCTGAACGAGGGCATCAGCGACATCTGCACCATGATCGGCCGCCTCATCGGCGAGCACATCGACCTGCAATGGCAGCCGGGTCCGGGGCCGCTGCCGGTGTGCATGGACCCCTCGCAGCTCGACCAGATCCTCGCCAACCTGTGCGTCAACGCGCGCGACGCCATCAGCGGCGTGGGCCGCATCACCATCGCCACCGGGGTGAGCGTGATCGACCAGGCCGCCTGCGCGCGCTACCCCGACTGCAACCCCGGCCGCTACGTGACCCTGAGCGTGGAGGACACCGGCTGCGGCATGGACGAGGCCACCCGTTCGCGCCTGTTCGAGCCGTTCTTCACCACCAAGGAGACCGGCGCGGGCACCGGCCTGGGCCTGGCCACGGTGTTCGGCATTGTCCGCCAGATGGGCGGCTGCATCGAGGTGGACAGCGAACCGGGCCGGGGCGCCACCGTGCGCCTGTTCCTGCCCGCCCACGAGGGCGGTCGCGACCTGCCGAACCTGGAGGACGCCGGCCGGCGGCCGCCCGGGGGCACGGAAACCGTGCTCATCGTCGACGACGAATCCTCCATCCTCAAAATCGCCCGCCGCATGCTCGAGAAACTCGGCTACACCGTGCTCACCGCGCCCGGCCCGTCCGAGGCCGTGGCCGCGGCCAGCGGCCACCGCGGCCCCATTCACCTGCTGCTCACCGACGTGGTCATGCCGGAGATGAGCGGCCGCGACCTGGTGCCGCGCATCCAGGCCATGCAGCCGGGTATCCGGGTGCTGTACATGTCCGGCTACTCGCAGCACATCCTCTCCAACCTGGTGGTGCTCGAGGCCGGGCTGCCGCTGATCAGCAAACCCTTCTCGTTTCGCGAACTGGCGGAAAAGATCCGCGAAGTCCTCGCCTGAGCGCCCGTCCCGGCCGGCCGGACCGGGTTGCAATTTGGCGCGGACGCGGTACAATCCCCGGGTCCGCGTCCAGAAACGCGCACAAACGGAAAACGGGGCGCCCGTTTCCGGGTCGGCGCCGGCCAGGCCGGGTGACGCTGACCGCCCTTCGGGCCGGAACCGGCAAGCACCTGCCGGGGTTGTCCCGGCCTCTTTCATTTCAGCCTTTTGTTGTGGAGGAACCACCATGAACAAACACCTGATCGCCTCGCTCTGTGGCCTGAGCCTGACCCTGCTGCCCGCGGTGAGCAACGCCTACGAACCGTACATGGGCCCGTATTTCAGCTTCAACGGCGGCCTGGCCATGGCCGTGGATGCGGACGCCACCGAACCGGGCCTGCCCGGCGGCTTCACCATCGAGTCGGACGCCGGTTTTGCCGGCACCGTGGCCATGGGCTTCCGGGTCAACCCGAACATCCGTTTCGAGGCCGAGTTCGGCTACCAGCAGAACGACGTGGACCGCATGGAGTACGGCTGGGAGAGCATCCCGCTGGAAGGCGACACCTGGTCCAACTCGCTCCTGGTCAACGGCTACATCGACTTCTTCAACAACAGCCCCATCACCCCGTTCGTCACCGCCGGCGTGGGCGGGGCCTACGTGGAGCTGAACGATTTCAAGGTGCCGGGCGAGTGGGGCCCGGGCTACGACGCCGACGACACCGTGTTCGCCTGGCAGGTGGGCGCGGGCATCGGCTACGCGCTCACCCCGCAGCTGACCTTTGACCTCAAGTACCGCTACTTCGCCACTTCGGACCCGGAATTCGACGGCACCGAGGTGGAGTACGCCAGCCACAACGTCTACGCCGGTATTCGTCTGCACTTCTGAGCGCGGATAGCCGGAGCGATGACCACCAGCCGGCGCGCCGCTCGCTACCCTGAGAAAAAGAGAAACAAAAAGCCCACCTGTGCTCGGCACGCGTGGGCTTCCTGATTTTCTGACCGGGAGCTGACCGTGTCCAATCTGAATGACCCGAGGGTGGTGCTTGCCGTTGAGCGAACCCTGCTCGCCTGGAATCGCACCAGCCTCTCGCTCATCGCCTTCGGCTTTGTAATGGAACGCGGTGGCATACTCATGCAGACCATCGCGCCGGAAGTGGTGCACCCCAGCCTGCTGACCATGACGTTCTGGCTGGGCCTGGCGTTCATGCTGCTGGGGACGGTCGCCTCGGCCTACTCGGCCCGACAGTACGTGATCGTGCTCCGGACGCTTGCGCCGGCCGAATTCCCGCCAGGATACTCCGCCCGGTGGGGGGTGCTGCTCAATTCGTCGGTTGGCGCGTTCGGGCTGATCCTGCTGGCGGCGCTCTGGTTCTGGCGCGCACACTGAGGCGAGACCGCCGGTTGCCGGTCCGCACCACCAAGGTCTGAAAAAAACGGCGCCGGGAGTTGCTCCCGGCGCCGTTTTTTTTGTGTGTTCCCCAGCCCGGGGCAAGGCCCTCCGCGGGGAGCGCGTCCGCTCAGTCCGGCTCGCCCTTTTTGGCCTTGTCCGCCTTTGGCTGCAGCAGGCCGGCAAGCGCGGCGAACGGGTTGTGGGTGGTGGTCGGACCGCCTCTTTTGTCCGGATTCTCGCTGGGCAGCCACTCGGCGTCGAGCGTGCGGCTGTGCTCGTTGTCGTGGCAGTAGATGCAGAGCAGTTCCCAGTTGCTGCCGTCGGGCGGGTTGTTTTTGTAGTTATGATCAATGTGGTGGACGGTCAATTCACGCAGGTTCTTGCCGGCGAATTCCCGGCCGCATTTGCCGCACACCCAGGGCAGGATCTTGAGCGCCTGGCTGCGGTAATCGACTTTTTTCATGTGCGCTCCGTTGGTGGCGCGCGGCCGGACCGGGCCGGGCACGCCTACTCGGTTTCGTAACAGGCGAGGATCTCGCCGAAATACAGGGTGTGGTAGTCCTTTTGCGGGTACAGGTTTTCCAGCGCCGGGTCGAGCAGGGCCGGGTCCATGGCCGACTTGTAGACGATCCGGCACTCGTAGTGCACGCCCGGGATGGCGATGACCGGCGAGGCCACCCGCTGCCCCGGCTGCAGCGCCAGGCCGCATTCCTTGAACTTGTCGACGTCCCGGCCGGACTTGGTGCCGCAGAAGGCCACGGCCTTGTTGTGCGCGCTGCCGGCCGGCACGGTCACGGTGAAATTGTCGGCCTGTTCCATCAGGGTGAAGGTGTGGCGCGAGTCGCGCACCGCCACCATGAAGATGGGCCGCTGCCAGATGGTGCCGATGGTGGCCCAGCCGATGGTCATGGTGTTCACCGCCTCGCCGGCCTTGACGGTCAGAAAGGCGCCCTGCTTGATGCGGGCCATCAGGGCGTCGGCGTTGTCCAGGTAGTCTCGTGTCTGCATGGTGTTCTCCGTTGTTCCCGTTGATAAGGTTTTCTTGTTCACTGGGTGATTTTTCATTGCAGGTTCAGATAGATCAGGAGCCCTCTGTCTCCTTGCGCAACTTCTTGCCGCTGTCCCAGGCATTGCCCAACCGGCTGCCCAGCGACCAATAGGCGTTCTCCGGCATGCTCAGGAGAAAGGGTTTGATTGTGCCCATGTCCGGCTTGCCGTCGGTGAGGAACCGCTCTTCGGTGTAGACGGTGACCATCTCGGCGATGAACAGGGTGTGCGACGGCAGCTCCACGCTCCGGTACAGCCGGCATTCCATGG
>JAGODN010000207.1 GCA_017998195.1 Desulfobulbus sp.
TGTCCGGGCTGGTGGTGTACACCCGGTCACTGATCACCGGGGTCAGGTCGCGCTGGTGCTTGCGGGCCAGCCGGGCCGCGTCGTCGATCGTGACGATGCCCATGAGTTTGCGGTCCGTGTCGGTCACATAGACCAGGTCCGTGCGTTTCTTCTCCATCAGCCGGGTGGCCGTGCCCGGACCGTCCTTGGGATGGGTCACGGTGGGGTGTTTCTGCATGATCGTGGCGGCGGTGAGCACCCGGGTGCGGTCCACGTTCTGGACAAAGGCGCGCACGTAGTCGTCGGCCGGTTCGCAGAGGATCTCCTCGGGCGTGCCGATCTGCTGCACCCGCCCCTCGGGGCCGAGGATGGCGATGCGGTCGCCGAGTTTGAGCGCCTCGTCCAGGTCGTGGGTGATGAACACGATGGTCCGGTGCATGCGGGCCTGCAGGTCGATGAGTTCGTCCTGCATCTGCGTGCGGATGAGCGGGTCCAGGGCGCTGAAGGCCTCGTCCATGAGCAGCACCTCCGGATCGTTGGCCAGGGCCCGGGCCAGGCCCACGCGCTGCTGCATGCCGCCGGAAAGCTCGGAGGGTTGGCTCTGCTCGAACCCTTTCAGGCCGACCAGTTCGATGGCGTTCATGGCCTTTTCCGTGCGCGTGGCCTTGTCCATGCCGCTGATTTCCAGCCCGAACTCGACGTTGTCGAGCACGCTGCGCTGCGGCAGCAGGCCGAAGTGCTGGAAGACCATGGACATCTTGTAGCGGCGCAGGTTGCGGAGCGCCTCCCGGTCCATTTTCATGATGTCTGCGCCGTCGAACAGGATCTCGCCGGCCGTGGGCTCGATGAGCCGGTTCAGGCAGCGGATCATGGTGGACTTGCCGCTGCCGGAGAGTCCCATGACCACGAAGGTCTCCCGCTTTTCGATGTCGAAGCTGGCGCCGTTGATGGCCACGGTGCAGCCGGTTTTGGCGAGAATCTCGCTCTTGGACAGCCCCTGCCTGATCAGGGGCAGGGCCCGCTTCGCATTGGGGCCGAAGACTTTCGACAGATTTCTTATGGATATCAAGGACATACTTTTACCTGAAGGTTGTCGCAGCCCTGCGCGCTACGGGTCGGCCCCCACCGGGGACAATGCCGGGAAGGACGACACGCGACGGGCAGGAACAGCTGCGGAAAAGGGTGTGATTCGGCTGAAAAAAACGAAGAAAAAAGGAGCGTTACAGTAAATTATCGTTAAATTGACCATTTACATGTCAACCTGGTAACATGTAACGAAGACAAGCTGTTATGTCAACCCCACCACCGCTCCCGGACCCGGTCGCCAGAGGCGGCACAGGTCCCGGTTTCGCCTGAGACTCGCGCATTTGGCACGATCTGCGCAGTGGCCATTTTTTTCTTCTTTTGTTCTGATTTTGGTACCAAGTTGTTCTTTTTGTTCTCCAGGAAGGTTTCCTCTCCGCTGAAAATTCCGATTGGCCCGGTTGCGGGACCGCTTGCGTGCCGTCGCCGCCTGATTGGGCCGGGCGGAGACCACGCATCCGCACGCTTTTATCCGATTTCGCCTCACCCACTCGAGAAAATGTGGTACACAGACGGGCGGGCACGGGTACCACGGAACAGCCGCGGCGGCAGGAGAGATCGGCAACCGGCACGGACAAGCAGGGGAGGGCGGATGACAGCACACACGGACAACGGGGTCGCCATCGGCGTGCGCGGCCTGAGCAAGCGGTTCGGCGAGGTGCAGGCCGTGGACCGGCTGGATTTCGACGTGTTCAGCGGCGAGCTGTTCGGCTTTCTCGGGCCCAACGGCGCCGGCAAGACCACCACCATCAACATGCTCATCGGCCTGGCGCGGCCGGACGCGGGCGAGGTGTGCATCGACGGCATCGACTGCACCCGCAATCCCCGCGCCGCCCAAGCCCGCATCGGCGTGGTGCCGGACGAGAGCAACCTCTACCCGGAGCTGAGCGGTTTCGCCAACCTCTGCTTCTGCGCCGCCCTCTACGGCATGAGTCGGGCCGCGCGGGAGCAGCGGGCGCGGGAGCTGCTCGCCCTGTTCGACCTGGACAAGGTCGCGCACCGCAAGTTCGGCGGTTATTCCAAGGGCATGAAGCGCAAGCTGACCATTGCCGCCGGCATCATCCACGCCCCGCGCATCCTCTTCCTCGACGAGCCGACCACGGGCATCGACGTGGCCAGCGCCCGCCACCTGCGCCAGCTCATCGGGGAGCTGCACCGCCAGGACACCACCGTGTTCCTCACCACCCACTACATCGACGAGGCGGAGCGGCTCTGCGACCGGGTGGCCTTTCTCAAGGACGGCCGCATCGCCCGCATCGACACCGTGGCCAACCTTGTACAGCCGATCCGCAACCGCCACGTGATGCACATCGCCTGTGGCAGCGACCTGGCCGGGATGACGGCCAAACTGGCCGCTCTGTTTCCGGACCTGCAGTTCCAGGGCCCGCAGCCGAACCTCTTGCGGGTGGAGGCGGACGGGCCGGTGCGGGTCGGGCCGCTGGTGCGGGCGCTGGAGGACGAGGGCATCGAGGTGTTCGAGGCACGCCGGATGCAGCCGAGCCTGGAGGACGTGTTCGTGCGGATCACCGGTATCGGCGCCGAGGCCATGCGCCGGGAAAAGGAGAAAGGGGGAGGAGGACAATGAAGCGGTGGATCGCTTTCTGGAACATCCTGGACAAGGACCTGCGCACCTACTACCTGAAGGGGCCGAACATCAGTTGGGGGCTCATCTTCCCGCTCGCCTGGACGGCCATGTTCTTCATCCGCACCGGCTCCGGCCTGGGCGCCATCCCCGAGGTGCTGCCCGGGGTGGTGGCGGTGTCGGTGCTGTTCGGCACCACCTCCATGCTGGCGGTGACCATCACCTTCGAGAAAAAGAACCGCAGCTTCGAGCGGCTGCTGCTCGCGCCCGTGCCCTTCTGGCTGCTGATGCTCGCCAAGACGAGCGGCGCCATCCTGTTCGGCGCGGTCAACGCCTTCGTGCCGGTGGTCATGGCCTCGTTCCTGGTCGATCTCGGCCACGTCAACTGGCTGGTGTTCGTGCCCGCGGTGCTGATGATCGCCCTGGCCTCGACCTTTCTTGGCCTGTTCATCGCCGTGGCCGTGAGCGAGGTGTTCGAGGCCCAGACCTTTTCCAACTTTTTCCGCTTCCCGATGATCTTTCTCTGCGGCCTGTTTTTCCCCATCGACCGACTGCCGGTGCTGCTCCAGCCGGTTTCCTACGCCCTGCCGCTCACCTACGGGGCGGATGCGCTGCACGGCGCCGTGCACGGCAACCATCACCTGCCCTACTGGCTCGACCTGGGCGTGCTGGCACTGTTCTGCGTCACCCTGTTCCTGGGGAGTTTGTGGAACATCAGGAAGCGATGGATTCTCTGAGTTGCCGCAGTCCGCACCCACCCTGTGATCCCGAGGAGGAACGATGATGGCCCCCAGCCCCGCCAGACCCGCCGACACCTATTCGCCCCTGTACTTTCTCGTCTCCCTGGGGTCGGGAGGCCTGGTGGTCACCTTTTTCATGTGGCTGATGCACTGGGTACCCCATCCCGGCCGGTCGGTGCCCCTGTTCGAGGATATTGTCGCCGCCCTCGGGGCGGGCAGCCCCGCCCTGCGCGTGGCCATTGTCCTGGCCGTGGCCGGGATCGCCTTCTACGCCTTTCTGAACCTCAAGTACCTGGTGTGGAACCTGCGCAGCTACCGGGCCTGGCAGGGGAGCGAAGCCTACACCCGGCTTCGTTCGTCCAATGCCGAAACGCAATTGCTGGCCATGCCGCTGGCCATGGCCATGAGCGTGAACGTCTGCTTCATGCTCGGCATGGTGTTCGTGCCGGGGCTGTGGAACGTGGTGGAATACCTGTTTCCCCTGGCCGTGCTCGCCTTCCTGGCCATCGGCGTACTCGCCTTCCGCCAGCTGGGCGGGTTCCTCGGCCGGGTGCTGGTGCAGGGCGGCTTCAGCTGCGCCGGCAACAACTCCTTTGCCCAGGCCCTGCCCGCCTTTGCCCTGGCCATGATCGGCGTGGGCCTGGCCGCGCCCGCCGGCATGTCCGCGAGCCGCCTGGTGGCCGGCACCGGGCTGGTGCTGTCCACCTTTTTCCTGGTGGCCGCGGCCCTGATCGGCGCGGTCGCCCTGGTGCTCGGCCTGCGTTCGCTGATGGAGAACGGG
The DNA here is from genome assembly GCA_017998195.1 of Desulfobulbus sp. Lineage (GTDB taxonomy): Bacteria > Desulfobacterota > Desulfobulbia > Desulfobulbales > Desulfobulbaceae > Desulfobulbus. The sequence goes on from JAGODN010000207.1 coordinate 4,166, forward strand.
GCCACCATCGAGACCGCGCCGACGCTGTCGGTCTTCATCCCGCTGCTGACCATCATCGCCATCCTCTCCTTGCGGCAGAATCACGCCCTGGACCATCACTTCGCCCTGGCCAGCGGCGGCGCCGACCGGCTGATGCTGCTCAGCCAGTACCTGTCCGCCCAGATCCTCTGCGCCCTGCTCACCGCCCTGGTGCTGGTGCGGCTGGGGTACGCGGCCCGGTTCATCGTCGGCGACGAGACCTCGCCCGGATCCTATGCCCTGGTCTGCCCGGGAGTCGCCCTGGCGGTGATGCTCCATTTCTGGCTCAACCGAGGCCTGGTGGACGCCGGCCTGGTCGACAAATTTTCGCTTGTCTACTGGCTCGTTTCCGCCCTGGCAGTCGCCATCCAGGGTACGACGATGTGGGTTTTTCTCACCCTCAATAGGCAACACTTCTGTTGCAACTTTTTGATAACGAAGAGAAAATTTCACTTTTAAAATTAAGAATACCTATTATTTTGGATTTGATGGCGCGACGAGAAACCCTTGACCACCCTCAACCCATCGGCACAGGAGGTACCCATGGCGGAAACCCCGGAAATTGGCTGCGCCCGTCCCACAGGCGGACTGGTCGGCCAGGAAAGTGCACCTGAGGAGCAGCAGCAGGCATCCCCACCAGCAAAGGAGGCAAAGAAAATGATCCAAGTCGGCAAACCGGCCCCCGATTTCGCGGCACCCGCGTATCACAAGGGCACGTTCACATCAGTCAAACTCTCGGATCACCTTGGAAAATGGATTGTCCTCTGTTTTTACCCAGGTGATTTCACCTTCGTCTGAGCAACCGAAATATCGGCGGTCGCCGATCATTACCAGCAGTTCCAGAGCCTTGGCGTAGAAGTCTTTTCCATGAGCGTGGACAGCGTGTTTGTCCACAAGATGTGGGATGACCACGAGCTGTCCAAAATGGTGAACGGCGGTATCCCGTTTCCCATGCTGTCCGAT
>JAGODN010000208.1 GCA_017998195.1 Desulfobulbus sp.
CCTTGTGGATGGCCACCTGGCGGCCGTCGCCAGCGACGATGCCGGCGCTTTCCTGGCCGCGGTGCTGCAGGGCGTAGAGCCCGAAGTAGACGAGCTTGGCGGCGTCCTGGTGGCCGAACACGCCGCAGATGCCGCATTCGTGGCGGGGTCGGGAGGAAAGGTCGGAGTCGGTCGGGTGCGCGTTCATGTCCACTGCCTGGCGGTGGTGCCGGGGGGCGGCAAAAAACGAAAGGCACAGGGAACGCTTCCTTGTGCCTCACCCTTTGTCGCTCCAGGCGAACTGAGGAAGGGTATGTAGAACCAGATCAAAGGTTTTTTTTCAAGGAAATATCGGCTATCCTGCCGCGAATGTCGGTGTCGTGCCGACCGTTGTCCACTCTCGAGGAAACACCATGACCGCCACACCCGTGCAGCTCACCCGGACCGTCAAGGCCGCGGGCTGAGCCGCCAAGCTGGGCCCGGGGGACCTGGGCCGAATACTCTGCGGGCTCGACCTGCCGCATGACCCGAATCTTCTTGTCGGCAGCGAGACCTGCGACGACGCCGGGGTGTACCGTCTGAACGAGACCACCGCCCTCATCCAGACCGTGGACTTCTTCACGCCCATCGTCGACGACCCCTTCGACTTCGGCCGCATCGCCGCGGCCAACGCGCTCTCCGACGTCTACGCCATGGGCGGGCGGCCGCTGTTGTGCATGAACATCCTCGCCTGCCCGGTGAAGACCATGGCCGAGAGCGTGTTCCGCCAGGTGGTGGAAGGGGGGCTGGCCAAGATCCGCGAGGCCGGGGCCCTGCTCGTCGGCGGGCATTCCATCGAGGACGACGAACTCAAGTACGGTCTGTCGGTCACCGGCCTGGTGCACCCGGAGCGGGTGCTCCTGAACAGCGGCGCCCGCCCGGGCGACGTGCTCCTGCTCACCAAGCCGCTGGGCACGGGCATCCTCTCCACCGCGCTCAAGGGAGGGCTGGCCGGCACGGACACGGACTGCGCGCTGGTCGAACTCATGGCCACCCTCAACCGGCTGCCCATGGAGATCCTCGACGGGGACGAACGCCTGCGCGCCGCGGCCCACGGCTGCACCGACATCACCGGCTTCGGCCTGGTCGGCCACCTGCATGAGATGGCCACGGCCTCGGGTGTGTCCATCCACCTCGACCCGGCCAGCCTGCCGGTGCTTGCCGGCGTGCGCGAGTTCGCCGACATGGGCATCATCCCGGAGGGGGCCTACCGCAACCGCACCTTCTACCGGCCCTGGGTGCGCTCCGCCCTGGGTGAACACGACCCCCTGGAGATGATCGTCCACGACCCGCAGACCTCGGGCGGCCTGCTGCTGGCCCTGGAGCCGTCGGCCGGGACAATCCTCTATGAGCGGCTGCGCGACGCGAGCGGCGCGCCGGCCTGCGCCCTCGTCGGCACGGTGCGGGCCGGGGACGCCGGCCGGGTGGTCATCGGCTGAGCCCGGCCCCTGTCCAACCGGACCGGACAGGACAGGGACAGGCCCGGGGTGGATCAGCAGGAAGGCTCGATGAGCAGGGCCACGAGCAGGCGGGTGAGGTCGACCATGTCCTGCAGGGTGACCTGCTCGCTGGTCGAGTGGACATGGGTCATGCCCGTGGCGATGATGGCCGTGGCCAGGCCGTGGCCGTTGAAGATATTGGCGTCGCTGCCGCCGCCGGCCCGCTCGTAGCTGAGTTCCAGGCCGATGGCCCGGGCCGCCGCGTCCACCCTCCGGATCACCCGGTCGTCCCGGTCGAGCCGCATCACCGGGAAATCAGGCCGTACCGCCACCTCCACCGCGGGCCTGCCCAGGGCCTGGCCGGTGGGATCCTCCCAGGCGGCCACGGTCTCGTGGAAAATCGCCTCGATCTGCCGCGTCACCCGCTCCAGTTTGTCCACCGAATGGCTGCGCACCTCGGCCTCGATGACCACCCGCTCGGGCACGATGTTCGAGGCCGTGCCGCCGACGATGGTACCGAAGTTGGCGGTGGTTTCGTCATCGATGCGGCCGTTCGGCACCCGCGCCAGGGCTTGGGCGGCGACGAGCACCGCGTTCACCCCCCACTCCGGGTGGAGCCCGGCATGGGCGGCCACGCCACTGACGGTGATGGTCAGGCGGTTGGCGGCCGGGGCATGGGTGATCACCCGGGCAAAACCGCTGGAGTCGAGCGCATACCCTTCGCGGGCACGGACGAGCTTCGGGTCCAGGGCCTTGGCCCCGACCAGGCCGATCTCCTCGCAGGTGGTGATGACCATCTCCACCGGCCGGTGCGGCGTGCCCGTCTCCCGCAGCAGGCGCAGGGCCTCGATGCAGGCGGCGATGCCGGACTTGTCGTCGCTACCGAGGATGGTGTCGCCGGCGCTGGTGAACAGGTCGCCCTCGCGGCGGACGCGCACGCCCTCGGCCGGCTCCACCGTGTCCATGTGGCAGCTGAGGAAGATCGGCGCAAGCTCGAGCGCGCCGTCGAAGCGGACCACCAGGTTGCCGCATTCCGCGCCGGTCTCTCTGGCCGAATCGTCCTCGATGATCTCCGCCGCGCCCAGTTCGCGGAACAGCTCCTGCAGCCGCCGGGAGATCCGGCCCTCCCGCCGCGACGGGCTGTCGATTTCGCAGAGTTCGGTGAAACTCGCGGCCAGTCGTTCCCTGTTCACTTCCATACAGACTCCTTGAGCAGGACCACGGCGTGGGCGCTGATGCCCTCGCCCCGGCCGGTGTAGCCCATTTTTTCCGTGGTTGTCGCCTTGATGTTGATGGCCTCCGGTTCGACCCGGCAGCAGCGGGCGAGGTTCGCCTGCATGGCCGCCAGGTGCGGCGCCAGCCGCGGCCGCTGGCAGACGATGGTCAGGTCCGCGTTGCCCAGGCGGAATCCGCGCTCCTCGGCCAGCTGCACCACCCGCGCGAGCAGCAGCAGGCTGTCGATGCCCTTGTACGCGGGGTCCGAGTCCGGGAAATGGCGGCCGATATCGCCCTGGCCGAGCGCGCCGAGCAGGGCGTCGGTGAGCGCGTGGGCGACCACGTCCGCATCCGAGTGGCCGTCCAGGCCCAGTTCGAAGTCGATGGTGACCCCGCCGAGGATCAGCGTGCGGTCGGCGACCAGCCGGTGGGCGTCGAAACCGTGACCGATTTTCATGGGCATTGCCTCCCCCAGCAGGGCCGCGGCCACCTGCAGGTCGTCGGGCCGGGTGATTTTCAGGTTGCGGCCGCTGCCCTCGACTACGGCGACCGGGATACCGGCCGCCTCGAGCAGGGCCGCCTCGTCGGTGGCGATGCGGCCGCTCCGGTCGGCCTCGGCATAGGCCCGTTCGAGCAGGTCGCGGCGGGCCCCCTGGGGCGTCTGCGCCTGCCAGAGCCCGCTGCGGTCCACGGTGCGGATGATGCGCCCGTCCGGGTCCACCTGCTTGAGGGTGTCCGCCACCGGGACCGCGGCAATGGCCGCACCGCAGCGGTGGGCGGTGTCCAGGCAGCGTTCGATGGTCGCCCGGTCGATGAGCGGCCGGGCCGCGTCGTGGACGAGCACCAGGCCGATGTCCGCGGGCAGGACGCAGAGCCCGGCCCGCACCGAATCCTGGCGGGCGACCCCGCCGGTGGTGACGCGCAGCCGGGCCATTCGCTCCTGGCCCAGGTGACGGGAGAGCAGGGCAAGCGATGTCTCTTGATGAGCGGCCGGCACGGCCACCACCACCAGGCGGATGGCCGCAAGCTCGAGAAAGGCCCGGCAGGTGCGGACCAGCACCGGCGTGCCGGCCAGGTCGAGGAACTGCTTGGGGGTGCTGTGGCCGAAGCGGGAGCCGGTGCCCCCGGCCGGGATGATGACCCCGGCCGGCGGCGGCTGGACAGTGTGTGGTGTCACGGAAAAAAAAGAGGGGTGAGTTATAAGCCGAATTCTGTTTCCGCCCGGAGGCGGACCATGATCATTTGACTGGGATGCCGGTCGCCCGGCACCTCGTGCAACCTACCCGGAGGCTTCGGGCGGGCCGCCCTCGATCGCCTCCCTATTTGGTCTTGCACCCGGTGGGGTTTACCCTGCCCCCCATGTCGCCATGGGGGCGGTGAGCTCTTACCTCGCCATTTCAACCTTGCCTGTGACGCTCGCGCGCCCATCGGCGGTGTGTTTTCTGCGGCACTTTCCCCCGGTTGCCCGGAGTTCGCGTTACGAACCACCGCGCCCTGTGGTGTTCGGACTTTCCTCTCCGGCCCACGCCGGAGCGATCATGCACTCACCCCTCAAGCTGTCGGCCTCCGTCCGGAGGCCCTGTTTCATCGTTTGTGCTTCTCGTCGATGCCGCGGTTGGCCAGCTGGTCGGCGCGGGCGTTGGCGGATCGCGGCACGTGGCCCACGGTCCAGCGGTCAAAACCTGTCAGCCGCTCCTGCACCTGTCGGTACAGGGGCAGCAGGGCCTCGTGCTTGACCTTGTAGCGGCCCTGGAGTTGGCGGACGATCAACTCCGAGTCGAGCGAGATGTCGAGTTCACGGCAGCCGAGCCGCCGGGCCTCGTCCAGGCCGAGGAGCAGGGCCCGGTATTCGGCGACGTTGTTGGTGCAGCGGCCCAGGTAGGCCGAGCGGGCCGCCAGCTCGCCGCCGGCCGCATCGCAAAGGACCGCGCCGGCGCCGGCCTCGCCGGGATTGCCGCGGGAAGCCCCGTCAGTGAACAGCCGGCAGCGGCCCATGGTTGCTGTTGCCCGGGCCGGACCACTCGGGGCCGGCGTCTCCACCGCACCGCTCGCCGCAGGCTCACCGACAAGCAGCAGGCGCATCGCGGCCGGGGCGTGGTCGGGGAAGGCGCGCGCCAGCACCGCGTCGTCGAGGGCCGCGACCAGGGTGCGCACCGCCGCCTCCCGGCTCGGCAGCTCAGGCGCCATCGGCGCTGTCCTCTTCCTCCGGGTAGTAGAGGATGCGCTGGCAGGTGGGGCAGAGGTTGAGCTTGTCGGCGCGGCGCACCTCGATCACCCGCTGCGGCGGCAGGGTCATGTAGCAGCCCTGGCAGACGCTCTCGTTGATCGCCACCACCGCCAGGCCGTCGCGCTTGACCAGCAGCATGGAATAACGTTTGAGGTGCGACGCCTCCAGGGTGGCGGCCTCCTTGTCGCGGCGCGAGGCCACCGCTTTCTTGGCCCCCTCGATGCGCTTGACC
>JAGODN010000209.1 GCA_017998195.1 Desulfobulbus sp.
CCGTAGATCAGGGTGAACAACGGATTGTTGAGCACTTCGGTGACGAAATCGGAGATGGTCTTCTCGACGGTCTTCTCCGGGAAGTGGAAGTTCACCAGGTGGATGAGGATGAACACGAAGATGGCGATGCCGGTGTAGGGCATGGTCTTGGAGGCGAAGGTGCTGCCGCCGGCGCAGGTCTCGACCTCGTACTTGCCGCCGCGGGCCTTCTTGTTCTGCTGCCAGAGGAGCAGGCCGGTGATCACGTGCAGGAAGAAGATCGAGTAGAGGCCGATCTCAAAGATGGGAACGAAGATGCCCAGTGAGTGCAGGTGATGCGCATAGGCATTGAACGCATCTCTCCCCCAGAAAATTGTACTGTTGCCTATGGTATGGACGAGCAGAAACCCGCCCAGCATAAACCCAGTCAACGCCATGATGTACTTTTTGCCCAGAGATGATCGACAAGTTTGAATGAACCACGACATAGTTGCTCTTCCTGAATGAGAGTTGAGAGGGGAAAAAAGGTTGATACGCCGTAAAAACAATGAACAGTTTCAACAGATTTTGAACTGAACGGTCATTCATTAACAACCGTTTCTCGATCCTGTCAAGGAAAAAATCCCCGGTCGAAACCTGCTTCCGGCACAGCCTGACAGGGTCTGCACAGGGAGGATGTGCGAGTTGTGCGAACCGTGGCCTGCGGTTCGGGGAAACACCTGGCGCCGCTCAGCCCGTCGGCCGGCCCGCCCGCTCGTCCATGCGCTGCAGACCCTGCATGAGCAGCTTCATGAAGTAGCCGATTTCGGGCACGTCGAAATCCTCCGGGGGCAGGCCGGGAGTGAACTTGAAGCGGCCCTGCTTTTCGCGCAGCACCTCGTAGAAGGCATCCTCCCCCTTGCCGCCGCCGTAGCTCGCCTTGATCAGTGCGCCCTGGCGCATGGAAAAACGGGCCGTGCCCCTGGGTAGTTGGGTGATGGTGAGAATACCGGTCTTGTTGTTGACGTTCAGGGTCTGGAACAGCGCCTCCGGCGGGATCTCCTCGAGTTTGCCGATCATGCCGGAGGCATAGTCGTCGCTGCGGACCCGGTTGGAGTCGCTCAACCGGCGGGCGAGCAGGCGGGTGAAATAGCTCTGCAGGGCGGGGTTTTTGCGGACAATGGCGTTGAACGCGCCACTCTCGACGGCCAGCAGGCGGGTGTCCCGGGCGGTTTGCACGGTTGCGCCCACGCTTTCCTCGCAGATCAGGCTCATCTCCCCGAACACCTCGCCCTCTTTGAGACTGGTGATGGCAATACCGGCGTCGTTGAGCACGTCCACCTGACCGGCGACAATCACGTAGAAGTGACCGCCGGCATCGCCCTTGCGCAGGATGATTTCGTTTTTCCGGCATTCCCGCAGCTTGAACTGCTTGACCACGCTGTCCAGGTTGGCCGGTTCAAGATGACGGAAAAAGGGGAAGTCGCTGAGCAGCGGCACCAGGGCGGCGACCTGGCTGGTCCCGGTCTCGGCGGGTTCCTCGGCGCGGGCGGTGCGGTGATGCTCCAGGCGGATGGAACCGGTGCAGCCGCTGCAGGTGATCAGGCAGTCCGGGATCTGGTCGGCCCGTTCGTACTCGATGATGAGCCGGGCCAGATCGCCGTTCAGTATCTTGCAGCTGCCGCGGCCGGGCGGCGCATGCACCACCGAGGTGTTGATGAAGGAATTCTCTCCCTGGCTCTCCATGTGCACGGCGATGCCGGAGAGCTGGAACAGATCGCCGAAGCGGAACAGCGGGCAGTGCCGGGTTTCGCAGACGCGGAACTCGATCTTCGCGTACCCCATGAAAAACTCCTGAGACAATGGACAAAAAAAAACACCGGTGGTAAGCATGGCAACCGCTCCCGCGGGTATTATGCGCCAAACGAACGACCGGCACAAGGGAATCCTCCCGAGGCCGCCTGCCGGCGCCGGGAGTGCCCCTTGGCCTCGTTGTACCCGGAGGAACCCCATGCTGCAGTCATCCATCACCCCGGAGGGCCGCTTCCGGGTCGGCATCCATAATCCCGGGTACCGGGTCCGCAACCTGCGCGAACACGACCACCCCTGCACCCTCGGCACCCTGAACGACGGCCGCGGGGTCGGCAACGCCGCCAATTTCCCGGCCGGTGACATCGAGGTCGAACGCGCCCGGGCGGTGTACGAAATCGTCAACGCCCTGCCGTTTCGCGGCTGCACCTTTATCGACGCGGGCTGGGCCGCGGCCCGGGCGGCGGACCCGGCACTGATCCGCATCCACCCGCCTGGACCGGTCTCCCTGCGGCAGTCGCTGGGAGAGTACTGTTCGCCGCAAGCGGCGCGCGAGGTCATCGCCACCCTGCCGCTGGCGCTGCGCTGCGCCCTGGCCGCCACCTCCACCGATCCCGGGGAACTGGTCTGGCTGGCCGAGTCCTGCTGCCGGCTGGTGAAGGACGAGGCGGGCGAGGTGGTCGGCCTCGGTTACGAGGAGAGAAACGAGGCGCCCCGGGCGGTAATCGACGATTTCGAGCTGTTCGAGACCATTGCCAACAACCCGCACCTGCCCGACCGCTATAAAGAGGTGATGGTGCTGCGGCCCGGGGTCCAGGGCGACAGCGCCATTGTCGGTGATTTTTACGACGACCGTACCGGGGTGTTCGAGTACCTGCGCACCAACTCGTACATTCCCTACGGCCACTATGCCGCCAACTTCGCCCACACCGCCATCCGCTACCGCATCGCCGACCTGTCCGCCACCGACATGGAGGGACTACGTTTTCTCTACTACCAGCGCGTCTTCGTCAGCCTCGCCGAACGGCTGGGGCTCGATCTGCCGGTGCGCCGGCGGCGGCTGGGCGGCGAAGAACTGGAAACGCTGCGGCTGGCCATCGTCCACGCCCTGGCCGACGACCCGGGACGGGTGGAGTCCCTGGCCACCCTGTGGGGCTGGAACTTCGGTTACGATTTCTCCGCCTCAGGGTACCGGCTGCACGCCTCGCACCAGATGATCCACCAGCAGTACGCGATCGTGCCGCAGTGGGTGGACGATCCCGCCGGCGGTCGCCACCCGGCCTACCACTGCGGCGACCAGGTGGCCGAGGTGGTGGAGTGCTACCGCCGGGACTGGGACTCCGACTTTTTCACCGATTACCGGCGCGCCATCGACGCCAACACCCGCACCGACGGCGGTTCGGGCGAGCGCTCGCTCATCGTCTGGGAGAACGACCACGTGCTCCTGTTCGTGCCCAAGGCCCAGGTCTCCCAGTGGGAGCTGCAGCTGATGGTCATCGCCGACTGCCCGGCCGGCCCGGTGGGCAACGTGGTCGAGGCGGACGCGGCCGTGCGCCGCTCCATCGACCTGGGCATCCTCAAGGCCCAGCAGGTGCTGTCCGGGCTCGGCGCGGCCCTGGTCACCGCCATCGAGTACCCCAAGCGGCTCGGCCTGGCCAACGGTCAGCGGCTGCTCTACGCCTTCCTGCCCAAGCTGCCCTGGTCCATGGGCGCGTTCAGCGAGGCCGAGGGCCGCTTCATCCTCGGCCATTACCCCGAGGACTTCGCCCGAGCCTGCCGTGGCCAGCTGGGCTGAGCGGGTTTTCCCGGCCGGGTGGCGAGAAAAGCACTGAAGATTGACCCCCAACGTGCTACAACTGCCGGGGCCGGCAACCGGCGCGAAACACTATCTGCAACGACTGGGACACTATGAAGAAGGGATATTTTGGCGAGTGGGGCGGGGCCTTCATACCGGAGGTCCTCCAGGCAACCTTTGCCGACCTGAACCGGGCCTACGAGGCGGCCCGGGCCGACCCCGCCTTCTGGCAGGAGTACGTCGAACTGATGGGCAACTACTCCTGCCGGCCGACACCGCTCACCTTCGCCGACAACCTCACCCGCCACCTGGGCGGGGCGCGCATCTACATCAAGCGCGAGGACCTCAACCACACCGGCGCCCACAAGGCCAACAACGTCATGGGCCAGGGCCTGCTGGTCCGGCGCATGGGCAAGCGCCGGGTGATCGCCGAGACCGGGGCCGGCCAGCACGGCGTGGCCACCGCCACCATGGCCGCCAAGTTCGGCTTCGCCTGCACCATCTACATGGGCGAGGAGGACGTGGCCCGGCAGCGGCCGAACGTGTTCTGGATGGAGAAACTCGGCGCCACCGTGGTCCCGGTCACGGACGGCTCCCGCACCCTCAAGGACGCCATGAACGAGGCCTTCCGCGACTGGGTGGCCTCCATGGACGACACCCACTACGTGATCGGCACAGTCTGCGGGCCGCACCCCTTCCCCGAGATGGTGGCTTGGTTTCAGTCGATCATCGGCCAGGAGGCGCGCCGCCAGATCCTCGCCCAGCACGGGAGCCTGCCGGACCGGGTCTACGCCTGCGTGGGCGGCGGCTCCAATGCCATGGGTATCTTCCAGGGCTTCCTCGACGACCCCGAAGTGGAGCTGGTCGGGGTCGAGGCGGGCGGCCTGGGCATCGCCAGCGGCCGGCACGCGGCCCGCATGGTTCCGGGCTGCGGCTCCACTCCCGGCGTGGCCCAGGGCTACAAAACCCGCTTCCTGCAGAACGCGGAGGGGCAGATGCAGGACACCCACTCCATCGCCGCCGGCCTCGACTACGTGGGTGTCTCGCCCATTCTCGCCGACCTCGGCGACCGCGGCCGGGTGCGCTTCGCGTCGGCCACGGACCGCGAGGTGATCGAGGCGCTCGGCCTGGCCATGCGCACCGAGGGCATCATCCCGGCCATGGAGTCGGCGCACGCCTTTGTCCAGGCCTTCAAGGAGGCCCCGCGGATGCGGCCGGACCAGGCGATCGTCATCAACATGTCCGGCCGCGGCGACAAGGACATCTTCACCATCGCCCACGCCTTTGACGACCCCTCCTGGAAGGCCTTTATCGTCGGCCGGGCAAAGGACTACAGCGCACACTGACCGGCCCGCCGACACGGGCCGTTTGACGAGAGACGACGAGCATGGACCTGGAACGCGAACTGAAAAAACGGCTGGAGACCAAGAGCATCCTGCTCATGACCCACCTGATGCTCGGCTACCCATCGCTGGCGGTCAACCGCGAGGTGATCGGGCAGATGGCGGCCAACGGGGTGGACTGCATCGAGCTGCAGATCCCCTTTTC
>JAGODN010000210.1 GCA_017998195.1 Desulfobulbus sp.
GGCGGGGGTCGCTCGTTCCATCCCGGGGGAGAGGTCGCCATATCGGTTCGCTCACAGGCAGCCGTGGGGTATGCGCCATCAACCGGCGCGGGGAAACAGGGCCACTATAGACCAGAAACCGGGAAAACAGAAGCGTTTCCAGGCCGCGGCGAAAAAAGTCGGGGCAGCGGCGCCCCCCGGTCCGGGCTGTTTTCCACTGGTCGCGACAGGGGAGATACTCTATAGTGACGCCAACAGCCAACCGGGCAGGAGGACGGCCATGAATCTGCGCATCCGGGCCGAAGAGGCCGGCGACATCGACACCATTGCCACCATCACCCGCGAGGCCTACGCCGACACCCCCCACAGCCGCCACAGCGAACACCTGGTGGTCAACGGCCTGCGCAGCGGCCGGGCCCTTGTCCTGTCCCTGGTCGCCGAACTGGACGGGGTGGTGGTCGGCCACGTGGCCTTCTCGCGGGTGGACCTCTCCGACGGTTCCACCGGCTGGTACTGCTTGGGACCGCTGGCCGTGGCCGCTTCGGCCCGGGGCCGGGGCGTGGGCGGAAGGCTGGTGCGCGAGGGCCTGGCCGCGCTGCAGGCCATGGGCGGCAGCGGCTGCGTGGTCCTCGGCGACCCGGCCTTCTACCGGCGCTTCGGCTTTCGCCACAACCCGGAGATCATGATCCAGGGGGAGGCCCAGGACCGCTTCCTGGCCCTGTCCTTTGCCGGGGCCCGGGCCAGCGGCGTGGTCACCTACCACCCGGCGTTCAACATCACCTGCTGAAAGCGGCCGCCCTCCGGCCCCTGCTGTCCTGCACCTTCAAGGGAGAGCCTGTTATGCATGCTCGCACCACTGCCGCGCTCGTCCTGCTGGCAACGCTCGCACTCACCGGCGGCCCGACCCGGGCCGCCGTGTCGATCAGCGTTGCCGAACCGAACTTCTACGGCCGCATCGACATCGGCGGCTTCCCGTCACCGCGGGTCGTCTACGAGCAGCCGGTGATCGTCCGCCGGGTCAGGGTCTGGAACCCACCCATCTACCTGCGCGTGCCGCCCGGCCACATGCGCCACTGGGACCGGCACTGCCACGAGTACGAGGCCTGCGGCCGGCCGGTCTACTTTGTCGACGACGGCTGGTACCGCGAGGTGTACGTGCCCCGCTACCGCGAGATCCGGCCGCAGCGCCGCGTCTACCACCCGCCGCCGCCCCCGCCCGTGTACTACGAGTACCGCTACGACCGGCACCGCCCGCCGAAGAAGGTCTACGTGGACCAGGGGCCGCCCCGCAACGATGTCCGGGGGCCCGGCCGGGCCAAGGTCAAGCATCACCCCAAGGGCAAGGGACACGGCAAGGGGAAGGGCAACCGCCGCTGACCGTTCGGGCGGCAGCGGATGGTCCGCCGCCCGCTGCTGCCCGCGACCTGTTGTGCCCGCCGCCCTCCCCTGTCTCTCCCGGATTGTCCCGCGCCCTCCCCCTGTTGCCACCGGCCGGCGCATGGCCGTTACCGAGGTTCCCCTGCGCCCGGCCCGGGGGTGACTCAGTCCTCCAGCCGCCAGGTGATCCGCGCCGGTCGGCGGGTCGGCACCCGCTGGTAGCGGAACTTCGGGTAGCCGACCATCATCGCCCCGAAACACTGGTGGCCGGCCGGCAGGTCGAGGGCGGCGACCAGCGGAGCGAACGATGCCGTGGCCGCGTGCAGGTAGCCGGCCCAGCAGCCGCCGAGTCCCAGGGCGGCGGCGGCCAGTTCCAGGTGGGCCAGGGCAATGGTGCAGGACGAGGGCGCGAGCCGGTCCGCCGCCGGCGCATGGGCGACGACAAGCGCCGGCGCGCCGCGCAGGATCACGTCGTGGCCGGCCTGCCAGCGGGCCACGGTCCGCTCCAGGTGCATGGTCCGGGCGAGTTCGGGCGAATCGACCTGGACCCGGCGCATCCAGTCAACCACCAGCCCGGCCAGGCGGCGAAGCTGCTCCCTCCCGCTGAGCACCAGCCATTCGGCGTTCTGTGAGTTGTGGCCCGAGGGGGCGTAGCGGGCCAGATCGATGAGCCGGGCCAGGGTCGCCCGGTCCACCGGCTGCCGCCGGTACGCCCGGATGGAACGGCGGCCGCGCAGCAGCTGCGCGCACTGCGCCTCGGTCAGGGCCAGCTCGGGGGAGAGCGGCGCACAGTCGGCCGGCGCCATCTCCCGGTGGGTGAGACTGGCGGTCGGGCAGACGGCCACGCAGTGGCCGCAGCGGATGCACACCGCCTCCGCATCCGCGGTGGGCACCGGGCAAACGCCGGCGGTGAAGGCGATGACGCCGGGCGGACAGACCGCGGCGCAGAGGCCGTCCTGGTTGCAGGTTCGGGGATCGACGGTGAACAGGGCCATGGGGTCTCCTTGCACAGGCTGAAGGGCTAAAGGCGGTCAACGCGGGTCAGAACCCGGCGACCGGAGCGAACAGGAAAAACGACAACAACAGGAGGAACACAGCGTTTTGGCAGCACAGAAAGGGCCGGTCCGGCAGCAGCCGGCCGAGCCGGCGACCGCGGCGCCCGTACCCCCTCCACCGGAGGGTCGGCCGGACGCCGGGGCGAAGAAGGGCAAGTCGGCGGTCAGGCCGCCCCGCAGGTCGAGCAAAGGCGCAACCGGCGGCCAGGGCAAAAAAAAGGCGAAGCCGCGGTCCCGGACGAAGAAAAAACCGGTCCCCACCCGCCGGACCGTGCTCCTGGCCCTGACCGAGGCGGCCTGCCTGACGGTCACGGCGGTGACCAGCATCATGGTCCTGCTCGGCCTGGCGGCGGAGCGGTTCTCCGGCACCCGCTTCCTGGCGAGCCTGTTGCCCTTTGCCCTGGGCGTACTCGGCCTGGTGCTGGCCGCAAGCCTCTTTCTGTTCGCCTGGCTGCGGCTGCGGCGCTGGCTGCTCGGCCGCTCACCCTGGCTGCCCTCGACCCTGGCCATGGTCTTTGCCGCGGCCATGGGCCTGTTGGTCGTCCAGGGTCAGTTCTACTGGGCCTTCGGCCATTTCCGCACCCTGGTCGGCGGTCGCGCCGAGGCCGGCCGGGTGACCCTGGCCCACCAGGTGTTCGCCGCCTACCGCCGTCTCGACCCGGCCCAGCTGCAGACCCTGATCACCCGCGCCCAGCCCTACACCCGGGACATCGACCAGGCCGCCGCCGCCTTCGGCCTCGACCCGGACCTGCTCCACGGCGTGGCCGCGACCGAGTCGAGCTTCCTGCCGCGGCCGAGCGGCGACGGGGGCCAGGGGCTCTTTCAGATCACCCGCGTGCCCGAGGAGGTGACCGCACTCGCCGGCCGCCGGCTCGGTGTGGCGCCCCGGGTCGATGACCACCGGCACAACGGTTTTCTCGCCGCCGCCACCCTGCGCTACTACCTCAAACAGATGCAGAACGACCTCTTCCTCGGCCTGCTCGCCTACAACATCGGCCCGAAAAACGGCGGGCTGCGCTTCATCATGCAGCAGTACGGGGCCATCGATTTCGTCACCATCCAGCCCTACCTGCAGCAGCTGCCGCGGGACTACCCGATCCGCGTGCTCTCCCACGCCCTCGCCTTCCGCCTGTTCCGCCGCGAAGGCCGCCTGCTCGCCTACGAGGACGGCCTCAACGCGGTGCGCATCCAGCAGCTCGGCGTGCCCGGGCTGTAACCCCTCACCCGCTGCGGCCAAGCAGTGCCGCGGACGCGATCACCAGCAGGGCCCCGGCCAGCTGCACCGCGCCCAACTGCTCGCCCAGAAAGACAAAGGCGAGCACCAGCGCCACCACCGGCTCCAGGGTGGACAGGGTGGCCGCGTCACCGGCGCCGATGCGCTGCACCCCGGCGAAAAAGGTGACCGTGGCCAGGGCCGTGCCGAGCACGGCGATGCCGGCCACGGCCAACCAGCCGCCGGTGGTGCCCGGCCAGCGCACCCCCTCGACCAGGGTGCCGAGGCAGAACATCACCGCCGCGCTGAGGACGATCACCGTGGCCGCCGGGATGACCCCGGTGCGCGGGGTGAGGTGTTCGCCGACCAGGATGTAGTTGGTGTAGATGAGGGCCGCGCCGATGCCGAAGGCCAGGCCCACGGGCGTGCCGGCCAGGTCGCCGCGCACGGTGAGGAGGATGCCGGCGAAGCTCGCCGCGGCCAGGGCCGCCTTGCGCGGGGTCAGCCGCTGGCGGCCGAGCGCGGCGCCGGCCAGCAGCACCAGGGCCGGGTGCAGGTAGAGGAGCAGGACCGCCAGGCCAACGGTCAGGTGGTTGAGGGCGGAGAAGAAGCAGAACGACTGGGCAGTGTAGCCGAGCGCGCCGAGCAGGACCAGGCCGGCGAGGTCCCGGCCCCGGGGCCAGGCCAGGCGCCGGTGGCGCAGGACCAGGGCGAGGAGGATTCCGGCCAGGACGAAACGCAGGGCCAGCACGGTGAGCAGGGAGGCGCCGCTGGCCGCGGCCACCCGGGCGAACAGGCCGATGCTGGCAAAGCCGGCCGCGGAAATGGCCACCAGCAGCACGCCCTGCCAGCGGCGGGCGGCCGCCCGCGCGGACCGGCCCGTCGGGACGGTGTCCATGCCTCCCTCTCCCGCCGCGGCCGCGTTCAGGCCGCCGGCCGGCCCATGGTGCGCAGCATCTGCAGCAGTCCCTCGATCAGCGCCGGCGCATCCCCCTTGATGTCGAACATATCCGGGGTGAGCACCCAGTTGGCGATGAGCCCGTGGATGAAGCTGACCACCGCGATGGTGCCCAGGCGGACGTCCAGGTCCGGGGACAGCTGGCCCCGGTCGATGGCGTTGCGCAGCACGGTCTGCACGCTCCGGTTGCGCTGGTGCAGGGTCTGCAGGTGGCGGGTGCGGATGAGGTCGATGTCCTCGCTGCCGCTGCCCTGGTCGAAGAGGATGCGGATGAGCTGCTGCTGGCGGGGGTCGTCCGCCAGGCGGCCGAGAAAGCGGACATAGACTTCCCTGAGCCGGCCCAGCGGGTCGGGCTCGTCGCGGCTCTCGCTCGCCCGGGCCAGCGGCGTGTAGAGCAGGAGCACCTCGTCCCAGAGGGCGTTGAGCAGGTCCGCCTTGTTGGTGAAGTGCCAGTAGATGGCGCCCCGGGTGACCCCGGCCTCGCGGGCGATGT
>JAGODN010000211.1 GCA_017998195.1 Desulfobulbus sp.
GTTTCCAACCGAGCGCGAAGGCGTCCCGGCAGGTGGCGAGCAGGTCCGCCTCGGTGATGCCCTTGTTGATCACCTCGCGCAGCCGGTCGGTGCCGGCCTCCGGGGCCACGGTGAAGCCGGTTTTCCTGACCCGCTTGATCTGCTCCATGATCTCAGGTGTCAAAGTTCCGACGCGCATGGACGGCATGGACACGGACACGTGCTCGTTGCTGAAGCGGTCCATCAGCTCGACCATCAGCCGGTCCAGGCAGGAAAAATCGCCGGTGGACAGGGACAGGAGGGCCAGTTCCTCGAAGCCGCCGGCGGCGATGCCGGCCTCGGCCAACTCCAGGATGTCGTCAAGGGAGCGCTCGCGCACCGGCCGGTAGAGCATCCCGGCCTGGCAGAAACGGCAGCCGCGGGTGCACCCGCGGGCGATTTCCACGCCCAGCCGGTCGTGCACCGGCTTGACCACCGGCACCAGCGGCCGCCGCAGGTGGGGCGCATCCCCCAGTTCGGCGAGCACACGGCGCTGTACGAAGCCGTGGTCCGGCCGCAGCGGTTCGATCGCCTCGAGCCGGCCGTCCCGGTAGCGGGGCGCGAACAGGGCCGGCACATAGACGCCCCGGACCGCGGCCAGCCGGTCGAGCACCGCCGCCCGGGCCAGTCCTTCTTTTTTCGCGCCCAGCAGCAGGTCGGCAATTTCAATGATCACCTCCTCGCCGTCGCCGAGCACGATGGCGTCGAAAAAGTCGGCCACCGGCTCGGGGTTGAAGGCGCAGCTGCCGCCGCCCAGCACCAGCGGGTGGCCGTCGTCCCGATCCGCCGCCCGGAGCGGCAGGCCCGCCAGGTCGAGCACGGTGAGGATGTTGGTGTAGCAGAGTTCGTACGGCAGGGTGATGCCGAGCACGTCGTAACTGCCCAGGCTGACCCGCGCCTCGAGTGAGAAGAGCGGCAGCCCGGCGCGGCGCAGGGCCGCCTCCATGTCCACGTCCGGGGCGTAGGCGCGGTGCGCCACCACCCGCTCGCGGGCGTTGAGCAGGTGATAGAGGATCTGCAGCCCCTGGTGGGACATGCCGATCTCGTACAGGTCGGGAAAGACGAGGCAGAAGGTGAGGTCCTCGGCCGTCATCCGGCCGCTCTCGGCGTGGAGTTCGCCGCCGATATATTGACCCGGTTTGCGCACCAGGGGCAGGATGGCCTCGAGATCGAGTGGGGCAGCTGGGATCATGGTCGATGTGGGCAGAAGGGACGGCAACGCCGTAGTGCGGCCGAAGGGGGACAGGTATCGCAGGGAGTTGCGGTGATTCGCCGGGTGGCGCGGGCAGACGGGGTTGGCGCTGGTCTCGGGGCGGGACCGGGCCGCGACCGCCGGGCTGGCGACTGGCTCCGGGAACGCGCCTGATCCTGGCATGTATATTGCTTCAGCAGGGAAGACCCGCGGCCATGGATCGCCGCGGCGGGTGGCGGTCACCGCCAGGACATCAGCCCAGAGAGATTCGCACGAGCCCCAGAGAGCCCATGAAAACATCGACACTCGCCTGCATCTGCCCCCCGCTCCTTGCCCTGCTCCTCTTCTGCGGCCTGGCCGCGGCCGCGGTCAGGCCGGAACTCAGGGATCTCCGCTTCAGCACCGTCGCGCCGGGCACGGAAAAGGTGGTCCTGCATCTGAACGGCTCCTATAGTCCAAAAGTGTTCACAATGAAAGGTGAAACACCGCGCCTTGTGCTCGACTTCGCGGGCATGACCCACAGCACCGGGGTCAACCCGCTCACGGTGGTCAACGGCGCCCTGGTCCAGCGCATCCGGGTGGGCGTGCACCCCGGCGAGGCCCCGAAAACACGGGTAGTGCTCGATTTGGCCACCCTGGCCGGGGTCAGTTTCGACCAGCGGTTCGACCCTGCGGCCTCGACCCTGACCATCGAACTCACCGGCAAGGGCAAAGCGGCGACCCCGGCGTCCCCGGCCGTGACCGGCCGCACCGCACCCGGCCCGACGCAGAAACGGACCGCCACCAGGACCATGCCATCGACCCGTTTGGCGAAACCCCCGCTGGCAGCCAACAGCGGCAAAGCGGTCGCACCATCGGTTCCGGCTGCCGACACGGGCAAACAACTCGGGGCGGGCGCCGCCACCGGGGCCATCGGTGCAGCGGACGGCGCCCCGGCAGCGCAGCAAAAAGAGGCCGCGGCAGAGCCGGTGGCCGCCGCCCCGGCACGGCAGGACAAGCCGCCGCAGACCACGGCCACGCCGGAGACCCCAGCCGCCACCAACGCAGCCGCCACCCCGGCGGCAGCGACCGGTCAGCCTGCCGTGGCCGACACGGCCGCCGGCAAGGCCGCACCGCCGGTTGCTGCCCAGGGTGCAGCGACCACCCCCGGCGACCAACCGGACCGGACCGCGGCCGCCCAAGCGCCCCAGGCCGCGGCGGACGACACGACCGCCCGGACCGCAGCCCCGCAGACCCAGGCGGCCGCCGGGACCGCCGCCGCCCCCGCGCCGGCCGCACCGGCCGGGCCGGTACTCGAATCCGTCACCTTTGACGGCAAGTCGCCCAAGGGGGAGATGGTCCTGTTCAAACTCAACACCTTCCATCCGCCCGAGGTCCACGGGGTCGAACAGGGTATCCCCCGGGTCATCTGCGACTTCAAGGACACCCGCCTGGCCGACTCGGCGCAGAACCTCATCAAAACGGACGGCCAACACGTCAAGGTCATCCGTCTCTCGAAAACCGTGAAACCGGAAAAGGTGCGGGTGGTGCTCGACCTGGAGCCGAACCGCAGCTACGATCTGCAGCAGGTGTTCTTCAAGGAGGACAACCTGTTTGTGATCATCGTCAACACGGTGCAGAACTGATCGCGCTCACTCCACCGGCTCGACCGTGAAATGCGGCGGCACCGCCAGGTGGAAGGTGGCGGCGGGCAACGGCGTTTCGCCGTAGACCGTGTCGATGTGCACGGTCAGGGTGCCGCTGACGGCGCTGCCGGTCACGCGCAACTCCCGCGGCCAGCGGCAGCCGGCGCGGTCCGCGCCGGCTGTGCCGCTGTAGACCACGTCCAGCACCGGGGTCCCGTCGTCCACCAGCAGGTGACGGCGCAACGTCCCGCTCCTCCGGTCGAGCAGGAGGTGACGGGTCGCGCCGCCCTGCGCGTCCAGCACGTACCAGAACCCTGTCCCATCCTTGTCCCGCGCCGAAGCAATGACGCGCCCCGTTCCCTCCGGAGCCGTGCCGCCCAGCAGGGCGAACAGATCCTCGGCCGCCACCGCGTCGGGCACGTAGCTGTGCCAAAATTTTGAATCGGTGCTGCCCCGGTAGGCCCGGCCCTGGCGGTTGTCCACCAGGGTGAAGGTGGCGCCGTCGCTGACGGCAAGCACCAGGGGTCTGCCCAGGGGATCGTTGGCGGCAAAGCGCAGCAGCGCCGGCCGCTGCAGTTGCAGGACCGCGGCCACCCCGCCCTTGCGGCCGAGAAAGTCCCAGTTCAGGCGGAGGTCCGCGTCGACGGCGGCCGGCACGGAGTTGGTGACAAAGGTGGTGAACAGGGCGTCCGCTTCCTGCCCTTCGTCCGGGGCGAGCGGCTCGGTGGGCGGCAGCCGGGTGGCGCAGCCCGCCAGGGTGAGCAGCAGCGCGGCCAGCGCGGCCGCAACGGTAGTGCGCCAGCGGCGGCCCGTCACTGCCCCCCCTGTTTCTCGATGATGCGCACCTTTTCCTCGATCCGCTGTCGCTCAGCCTCGTTCTCCGGCTTGAGCCGCAGGGCCTTGCGATAGGTCGCCAGGGCCTGCCGCTCCCGCCCGGCTTCCAGGTAGACATCGCCCAGATGTTCGAGAATGGCCGGGTCGTCGGGCGAAAGCCGCACCGCCGCCTCCAGTTCCCTGATGGCCTCATCGATCCGGCCCAGCCGGAAATAGACCCAGCCCAGGCTGTCGCGGATGTAGCCGTTGTCCGGCTTGAGTCCGATGGCCCGCTGGATGTAGTCGAGCGCCTTGTCCAGGTGGACCTTGTCGTCCGCCCAACTATAGCCGACGAAATTAAGGGCCGCGGCGTGGTCGGGCTTGAGTTCGATGATCTTCTCCATCACCTGCAGGGCCCCGGCATGATCCCCGCCGTTCTCGAGCAGCAGGCCGTACTCGTAGAGCAGGTTCTCGTCCTCCGGGAACTCCTCGAGCCCGCGCAGCAGGGCCTTGCGGGTCAGTTCGTCCCGTCCCTCCTGCTGGTGCAGGCCGGCGAGCATGGTGTACAGTTCCGGGTTGCGCACCCCGTCCGTGGCGGTGAGGTTCTCCTCGATGCGCTGCACCGCCTCGTCCACCCTGTCCTGCTCGCGCAGGATACGCACCTCCAGGCTCAGGGCATCGGCAAATTCGGGCGCCTCCCGGCCGATCCGGCGGATCTGGTCCAGGGCCTGCCGGTAGTTTTTGCCCTGGGCGTGCAGCACCGCGAGAAAGAAGCGGGCCTCGGACAGATTTTCCCGGGCGAGAATCTGCTCGGTGATGGCGATGGCCTTGCCGAAATGCTTCTGTTTGGCGTAGAGGCGGGCAATGGTCAGGTCGACCCGCTGCGGCTGGTCGACAACGGCGCGGAGACGCTTGAGTTCGTCCAGGGCCTGGCTGTCCTTCTTCTGCAGCAGGTAGACGTGCACCAGGGCGATGCGGGCGGCCTCGTTGTGGTCCTCGCGGGCGATGATGTCCCGGTAGAGGGCGACAGCCTCGTCGTAGCGGTTCGCCTTGATGAACAGCTCGCCCAACTCCATCTGCAACTCGCTTGACCAGTTGCGGGCGAGCGCCTGGCGGTAATGCCCGGCCGCCTCGTCGGTGCGCTCGCCCCGCTGGTCGAGGCGGGCCATGAGCACGTGTCCCGGATAGGAGGCCGGATCCAGGGTGAGCACCCGGCCAAGCACGGTCCGGGCCCGGTCGTACTGCTTGTTGCCCAGGTACATCTCGGCGAGCAGCAGGAGGATGGCCGGGTCATCCGGGTTGCGGTCGCTGATTAGCTGGTACTGGTGCATGGCCTGCTCGTTCTGCCCCTGCCGGGTGAGCACCTTGGCGT
>JAGODN010000010.1 GCA_017998195.1 Desulfobulbus sp.
TCATGCGTCCATTCAGATCCATTGATATCAGGGTATTATGTCCATCACCTTCAGACAACTGGAAATTTTCATTGCCGTGGCCGAAACCCAGCAGGTCACCCGGGCGAGCAAGAAGCTGCACCTCACCCAGTCGGCGGTGAGCATGGCCCTCGGCGAACTGGAGAACCAGTTGGGCGGCCCGTTGTTCGACCGGCATGGCCGCAGCCTGCTGCTCAACGACCGCGGCCGTTACCTGCTGCCGCTGGCCAAGCAGATCCTCCACCAGGTCGCCAACATCGAAACCATCCTCACCGAGCAGCAGGACCGGATCGCCGGGGTTCTTGAAATAGCGGCCAGTTCCACCATCGGCAACTACGTGCTGCCCTACCTGATCGGCGCCTTCATGCAGCTGCACCCGGAGGCGCACATCAACATGCTGGTGGTCAACACCATGACCGCGGAAAAGATGGTGGCCACCGGTCAGGCGGACCTGGGCTTCGTCGAGGGGGACATCAACGTGGATTCGCTGCTGGCCACCAGCTGGTTCGAGGACGAACTGGGCATCATTGTCAGCGCGAACCATAAACTGGCGGGGCGCAGCGCCTTTCACATTCCCGAGGACCTCAAGGAAACGGCCTGGGTGATGCGCGAGGAAGGGTCGGGAACCGCGGAGATCTTCACCAAGAAACTGGGCCGGTACGCCTCGATGCTGAAGATCGTCACCAAGACCGGCCATACCGAAGCGATCAAGAAGGCGGTGGAGTCCGGGGTGGGCGCGGCCTGCCTGTCCATGCTCACCGTCTGCCGGGAGGCCGAGGAGGGCTGGCTGAAGATCCTGCCCATCGAGGGGATCGACATGAGCCGGCAGTTCTGGATCATCCAGCACAAAGACAAGATCATCACCCGGCTGATGGCCGAGTTTCTCAAATTCTGCGAACTGGTGGCCGAGCACCACCTGGGTAGGGAATGCCTGTCCTCACCGTGGAAACTGCAGACCCTTTTGGCAGAGAGCCGCTTTGCCGCAACGACCGACGGGAAAAAGAAAGCCCGGGCCTGAAGGCCCGGGCTGAGAGAAAAACCGGAAAACAATCGCGGGCCGGCGGACGCCTGCGGCCCGAACCCACTGCGGGAGAGGGTCTACCGCAGGGCGGCGAGGGCCTTGCGGATCCGCTCCATGCCCTCCTCGATGACCTCCATGGAGGTGGCAAAGGAAAAACGAACAAAGGCATCGGCGCCGAAGGCGGCGCCGGGCACGGTGGCCACCCGAGCCTCGTCGAGAAAGTAATCGGCCAGGGCCACGGAGCCGTCGATCACCTTGCCGTTGAAGGTCTTGCCGAAATAGCTGGAGAAGTTGGGGAAGACATAGAAAGCGCCCATGGGCGTGATGCAGCTCACCCCCTCGATCGCCCTGAGCGCCTCGACAAAATACTTGCGCCTGGGCAGGAAGGTGGCCCGCAGCAGGCGGGGGAAATCCTGCGGCCCGGTGAGCGCGGCCAGGGCCGCGTACTGGCAGGGCGCCGCCGGGTTGGAGGTGGACTGGCTCTGGATCTTGTTCATCGCCGCGATCACCTCGGCCGGTCCCACCGAATAGCCGATGCGCCAGCCGGTCATGGCGAACGACTTGGACACGCCGTTGGAGATGATCGTCTGCCGCACCAGCCGCGGGTCGGTGTGGAGGATGTGGGGGATCCGGCCCTCGCCGTAATACAGATCCTCGTACATGTCGTCGGAGACGATTACCCAGCCCTTTTCATACGCCATGCGGCCCACCGCCTCGAGCGCGGTGCGGGAGTACACGGCGCCACTCGGGTTCGAGGGGCTGTTGAGGACGATGACTCTGGTCCTCTCGGTCACGTAGCGGGCCAGCGTGTCCGGATCGAGGTCGAACTCATTTTCTTCCTTCAGCGGCACGATCACCGGCGTGCCGCCGGCAAGCTGCACCATGGGCGGATAGGAGACCCAGTACGGGGCGGGGATGAGCACCTCGTCGCCCGGGTTGAGCAGCGCCTGGAAAATATTGTAGAGGCCGTGCTTGCCGCCGCAGCACACCTGCACCTGGCCGGGCTCGTACTCCCAGCCCTGTTCCGTGCGGAACTTGTCGCAGATCGCCCGGCGCAGTTCGGGAATGCCGGCCACCGGGGTGTAGCGGGTGTGACCATCGTCGATGGCCTGCTTGCCGGCCGCGCAGACGTGGGCCGGTGTGGGCAAGTCCGGTTCGCCGACGCTGAAGTTGAGAATATCGGCGCCGGCGGCGCGCAGCTTCTTGGCCTTGGCGTTGACGGCAAGGGTCGGCGAGGGTGGAACCTGCAGAACCCGGTCCGCGAGAACGATGGTTTCAGACGACATCAGGGTGCTCCTTCGGGAAGAACTGTCAGCGGTCAAAAAAATAGTGCGCTGTACTGTTTTTGGCGGTTTTTCACAAGTGCAAAACAGCGCTATGGCGTAATTCGCAAGCGAAGGCGTCGCTAGGGCTCCGTGAACACCGGGCAGGGTCGTTTCGGGTCGTAGTTCCGATAGGCCGGGTCGTCGGCGCCGCGATGACAGTCGAGGCAGAGGCCGACGCGCAGGATCCGGTGCAGTTCGTCGCCGTTGAACGGGCGCAGATCCTTGCGCGAACCGTGCTGCAGCGGTGTGCCGTCGATGGTCACGAAGCGGTCGAATCCCGGCGTCCGTTCCCCGCCACTGTGCACGCCGCGGTCCACCGGGTGAAAGGACCATTTGCCGTCCTTCTTCATCACAGTCCCCTCGCCCAGGCCGACGGTTTTCGGCGAGGCGTGGCAGTCCTTGCAGTCCCTGCCCTTGGCCTGGATGGTGTGCGGGTTGATGGCGGCCATGGTGAAGCGGTTGAACCCGCCCTCATTCTCACCCTTCTCATCGATCAGGGTCACCAGGTCCTGGCAGCCCGGGGTAACCACCACCACTTCGTCGGCCCAGACGGCCAGCATGGGCTTCTCGTAGCGGATGTAGGAACGCCCCTCCTCCCACCAGCCCGGCGTCTCCTTGAGGGTGAGTTTGTCCAGATGGGTCTCCCGTTTGTCGCGCTTCACATGGCAGCCGTAACACTGCGGCACCCAGGTGGAATGGCAGGCCGCGCAGGTGACCCGCTGGTGAAACGACCCACTGCAAGCCAAGTCCTTGGGCGGGCGCAGTTCCCGCTTTTTGCCGTCGATCTTGCCGGTGAGCACGAACCGGCCGTTTTCCGTCGCGACGTTGGTCAACCGGTTTCCCTTTCGGGTCAAACCGGGCTTCACATCGTGACAGGTTCGACAGGTAATTTCCAGTTGTTCTTCGTAATGGGCGTAGTTTTTGCCGTCACCCATGATTTCGTCGCGGGTGTGGCAGTCGATGCAGGCCATCTGCCTGGCGTGGTGGATATCCTCGGCGATTTTCAGATAAAACCGGTCTCCGGCGAGCTGCCGCGAGGACAGGCCTCCCTGCTCGTAGGGTGTGCCGTAGCCCTCTGCCTCGAACAGGCCGACGTAGGAAAGCCCGATGCGGCCGGAACGGTTGTGGCAGCGGATGCAGTTGTCTTCCGGCACCTGCTTGACCACCAGCGGGTGCGGCCGGTTCTTCCGTTCCTCTTCCGTGGCCGGCGGCGGCACCTCGCTGGTCACCGTGTTCCGCGGCACGCCCGGGGGCAGCACGTAGTGGCAGGCCGAGCAGCCGCCGCCCTTTTCATTGAAGAAGGCCGGCGCTCCGGGCAGATCGTTCTTCTGCTTCCAGAGGTGGCAGGTGGCGCAGAGCTTGCGGAAATAATCAATGGCCAGCGAGGTCTCGCCGCTCTTCAGCAGCTGTTCCACCGAGATGTCCGCGTTCTGGTGCTCCCGCTCTCCCCAGTAATAGAGCAGGGTGGCGAGAATGCCGCGGTTGGTGGCCATGAGTGAATTTTTCACCTTGTGCGCATCGGCCGGATGGCAGCCCTCGACACTGCAGGTTCTTTCGACCACCCGCAGGTCGCCCGGGTTAAGGACCATGCCCCGGTGCGCCTCCTTCTTGCCGATGGCCAGCGAATCCCCCAGGTGACAGGGCGAGCATCCCACCACCAGGGTGTCATGGGCACCGTCGAGTTTTTCCCGGGTGTGGCAGTTCAGACACATCTCCACCCGGCCGTCGGTGGTCACCGCCAGTTGCTGCGGCCGCTCCACGGTCTGCTCCCGGAAGACCAGGTAGCCGGCCAGCAGGATGATAAAGGGCAGGAAGATGAGCGTGGACAGGAGGGTACGCTGGGTACGGGCCATGGATCGCGCCTTCGCCTCAGGAGTCGGCGCCCCGGGACAGCGACGCGCAGGGAGCGGCAACGGCAGCCGGGCCTACGGAGGCGGCCGGGCCGAGGTCCGCCGGCCGGCTCATTCGCGGAACCCCTGCACCAGCGGATAGCGGCGTCCCGGGCCGAAGGCCTTGGTGGTCACCTTGATGCCCAGCGGCGCCTGCTTGCGCTTGTATTCGTTGCGCTGCATACGGCCGACGATGTCCCGGACCAGCTGTTCATCCACTCCCCGGGCAACGATCTCGGCGATGTCCCGGCCGTCCTCCAGGTAGTCGTGGAGGACCGCGTCGAGCACCTCGTAGGGCGGCAGGTCGTCCTGATCGAACTGGTCGGGTTTGAGTTCCGCGGTGGGCGGCCGTTCGATGATGCGCCGGGGGATGATCTCCTGCCGGGCGTTCATCAGTTCGGCGATCTGGTAGACCATGGTCTTGGGCACGTCGGCGATCACCGCCAGGCCGCCGCTCATGTCACCGTACAGGGTGCAGTAGCCGACCGCCATCTCCGACTTGTTGCCGGTGGACAGCAGCAGCCGGCCGAACTTGTTGGACAGGGCCATGAGCAGGTTGCCGCGGATGCGCGCCTGGATGTTCTGCTCGGTGGTGTCCTCCGCCAGTCCGGCAAACAGGGGCGCCAGGGCATCCCGGTAGGCGGCCATGGCCTCGCTGATGGCGATCACGGTAAAGTCGCAGCCCAGGTTGGCCGCCAGCTGACGGGCGTCGTCCACGGAAGCGGCGGAGGTGTAGGGCGAGGGCATGGCCACGCAGAGGACGTTTTCCGGCCCCAGGGCCTGGCAGGCGATGACCGCGGTCACCGCCGAGTCGATGCCGCCCGACAGGCCCAGCACCGCCCGCCTGAAGCCGGACTTGTGCAGGTAATCGCGCACGCCGAGCACGAGGGCCTCGTGCACATGGGCAACGGAATCGGTGAGGGGCTGGTCCGGCCCCGGCCGATGCCAGTCGTCACTGTCGACGATGAGCAGATCCTCGGCAAAGCCCCGGGCCACCGCCCGGGTCCGGCCGCAGGCGTCGAGGCAGAGGGAGTGGCCGTCGAAGATCAGGCCGTCCTGGCCGCCCACCTGGTTGACGTAGAGCAGCGGCAGGTTGTTGTCCCGGCAAAGCCGACCGAAAATCTCCTGTCGCTCCGCAAGCTTCCCGTAATGGTAGGGCGAGGCGGAGATGTTGATGAGACAGTCGGGCACCACCGCGCCGAGCACCAAATCCTTGAGCGGGTTGGTCGGATAGGCCTGGCTGCTCCACCAGATGTCCTCGCACACGGTCAGGCCGCAGTGCAGCCCGGCCAACGGAAAAATGGTGGACACCTCGCCGGGCTGGAAGTACCGGGTCTCGTCGAACACGTCGTAGGAGGGCAGCAGCTGCTTGCGTGCCCGAAACAGGATGCGGTCCTTTCCCAGCACAAAGGCGGCATTGTAGAGCGGCTTGCCCGGACCGGTCCTGCGTTCGAGCACCCCGACGATGCAGGTGATCCCCTCCAGGCGGTGGATGAGTTCAGCCAGGGCCCGGTCGTGGGCGTCGAGGAAGGCGGTGCGCTCGAGCAGGTCCTGGGGTGGATAGCCGCACAGGGTCAGTTCGGGAAAGACAACGAGATCGCACCCGGCCCGCCTGGCCGTGTCGACGCGGTCCAGGACGCGCTGCAGGTTCCGGGCAAAGTCGCCGATGACCGGGTTGGTCTGCGCAAGAGCTATCTTCACGGTGAACAGGATCCGGGAGAAGGGGGTGGGGGCACGAGGTGCAGGTCCTGCGCCCGACCGGACGAGGGCGCGCGCAACCGCGAGGAAGAGAGGGACCGCGGCCGGGAGCCGCACCGCACCCGCAATTGCGGCGGTGCAGGTGTCGTCGCCCGACCGGACAAACAAAAAGCCCGGCGGAGAGGAATCTCCTGCCGGGCTCGATGCACTACCGGATTATTGTTTGGTGACGTTCGCCGCTGCCGGCCCCTTGGGCCCGTCAACGATCTCGAACTGCACCTTGTCTCCCTCGTTGAGTGTTTTGAAGCCTGAGCCAGCTATTGCAGAGTAGTGGACAAAGACATCCTTGCCTTCTTCCTGCTCAATGAAACCAAAACCTTTGGACTCGTTAAACCACTTCACTGTTCCTTTCAACATCGCTCCCTAGATCTCCTTGTATTGGGCTGAATGTTTTTGCCTTGCAGGTAATGTAGCGCTTTCACAGATAAAATTCCCTAAAAAAGGCACTTCACACCCTTCAAGGTCTACTCCTGAGCGCGAAGATAACACTAATTCCGCTAAAAACAAGAAATTTGATGCCCCTCCCCCCTTGACACCGCACTATTTTGCCTCCAGCACAGGCCCTGCCGCCCGAGGCGCCCGGCCGGCGAAGAGTCTGCCACGCTCCGGCCCGGTTCCTGCGACGAACATTCGTCCTCCGCCCGGTCGACCGAACCGGAGGCAGCCGGGACGCTAGCGGGCTTTCTGGTAGGCGCGGACCGCACGGTTGTGGTCCGCCAGGTTGGTGGAAAACACGTGTGAACCGTCGTTTTTCGAGACAAAATAGAGGGCGTTGGACTCGGCCGGGCGCAAAACGGCCTCCAGGGCGGCCCGCCCCGGACTGCAGATCGGTCCCGGCGGCAGGGCCGGGATCACGTAGGTGTTGTAGGGGGTGGCCTGGCGGAGGTGATTTCGGGTCAGGTTGCCGGAGAAGTCGACAAGACCATAGATGACGGTCGGGTCCGACTGCAGCCGCATGTTGCGGGCGAGCCGGTTGAGAAACACCCGGGCGATGAGCGGCCGTTCCTCGGCCACGCCGGTTTCCTTTTCCACGATCGAGGCAAGGGTGACCAACTGGTGCCGGCTCATGGGCCCCGGCTGGGCGGGCCGGATTTTCGCCCACTCGCGCTCGAACTGCGCCACCATCAGGCGCAGCACCGAGGCGGCGTCGGTCTCCTGGCGAAGCAGGGTGTAGGTCTCGGGAAAGAGATAGCCCTCGAGGTGCTCCACCGTGATGCCCAGGCCGGCGATGAAGCCGGGGTCGCGGGCCAGGGTGAGGAACCGGTCCCGCTCCACCCAGCCGCCGCGGGCGAAAATCTCCGCCACCTGTTCGAGCCGGAGCCCTTCCGGGACGGTGACCTGGTGACGGAGGGTGGCACCGGTGGCGAGCAGCTGCAGGACTTCGGGCGGGGTGAGGCCCGGGGGGATGCTGTACTCACCCGCCTTGAGCCGGGTGGTCAGCCCGGCGAAATGCACGTAGGCGAGGAAGCGGATGTCATCCTCGAGGAGGCCACGGGCGGCAAGGATCGCACCGATGCCGCGCACCCCGGCGCCCCGGGGGATGGCCACGACCACCTCGTCCCGGCCGGCATGAACGGTGGTCAGGTAGGACCAGAACCAGAGCCCCGCCCCGCCGGCCGCGATGAGCACCACGGCCAGCAGGACGACGAGCAGCCTACGCATCGCCGGCCAGCCCCGGGGCCGACCGGCTCAGCCGGCACCGTCTCCGGTTCATGGCTCCGGCTTGTCCTCGGTCGCCTGCTTGCGCCGGCGCGGGATCTTGCCCAGGGCGAGTTCGATCACCTCGTCCATGTGACCGACCGGGAAGAAATGAATCTGCTTGCGCAACTCCTCCGGGATCTCCACCAGGTCCTTCTGGTTTTCCTCGGGGATGATCACCTTGTCGATGCCGGCCCGGAGCGCGGCCAGGGCCTTGTCCTTGAGGCCGCCGATGGGCAGCACCCGGCCGCGCAGGGTCACCTCGCCGGTCATGGCCAGGCGTGGTTTCACCGCCTTGCCGCTGATCGCGGAAAAAAGCGCCGTGGTCATGGTGATGCCGGCCGAGGGGCCGTCCTTGGGAATGGCGCCCGCCGGCACGTGGATATGGATGTCCACCGTGTCGAAATACTCCGGTTCCACCCCCAGCGCCTTGTTGCGGCTGCGGCAGTAGCTGAGCGCCGCCTGGGCGCTCTCCTTCATCACCTCGCCCAGTTGGCCGGTGAGCAGGAGCTTGCCCTTGCCGGGCAGCACCGAGGTCTCGATGTGCAGCAGTTCGCCGCCGACCTCGGTCCAGGCGAGTCCGTTGACCAGCCCCGGGTGGCCGCTGGTGTCGAGCAGGGCCTCGGGCAGGAACTTGGGCGGCCCCAGGTACTTCTCCACCGTCTTCTCGGAGATCACGTACGGGCCCTTGCCGCCCTCGGCCACCTTGCGGGCGATTTTTCGGCAGACCTTGCCGATGGCCCGCTCCAGGTTGCGCACCCCGGCCTCGTGGGTGTAGCGCTTTATGAGGATCTCCATGGTCGCGTCGTCCAGCTTGATCTGGCCGACCTTGATGCCGTTTTCGCCGATCTGCCGGGGCAGCAGGTACTTGCGGGCGATCACCATCTTCTCTTCCAGGGTGTAGCCGGACAGCTGGATCACCTCCATGCGGTCCAGGAGCGGCCCGGGAATGGTGTCGCTGCGGTTGGCGGTGGTGATGAACATGACCCGGGAGAGGTCGAACGGCAGGTTCATGTAGTGATCGGAGAAGGTGTTGTTCTGCTCCGGGTCGAGCACCTCGAGCAGAGCCGAGGAGGGATCGCCGCGGTAGTCGTCGCCGATCTTGTCGATCTCGTCCATCATGAACACCGGGTTGTTGGTGCCGACGCTCTTCAACCCCTGGAGGATGCGGCCCGGCAGGGCGCCGATGTAGGTCCGCCGGTGGCCGCGGATCTCCGCCTCGTCGCGCATGCCGCCCAGCGACAGCCGGTAGAACTTGCGCCCCATGGCCTTGGCGATGGCCTGGCCGAGCGAGGTCTTGCCCACGCCCGGAGGACCGACAAAGCAGATGATCGGCCCCTTGGTGTTCTCGTTGAGCTTGCGCACGGCCAGGTATTCGAGGATGCGCTCCTTGATCCGGTCGAGCCCGTAGTGGTCCTCGTCGAGTATCCCGGCCGCCACCTTGAGGTCGAGCACGTCGGTCGACGATTCCTTCCAGGGCAGGTCGAGGAACCAGTCCAGGTAGGTGCGGACGATGGTCGCCTCGGAGGCGTCGGGGTGCATCATCTCCAGCCGCTTGAGCTGCTTCTTCGCCTCTTTCTTGGCGTACTTGGGCATCTTCTTCTTGCGCAGCTGTTTGCGCAGATCCTCGATCTCCTGCGAGTAGCCGTCCTCGTCGCCGAGTTCGCGCTTGAGCGCCTGGATCTGCTCGCGCAGGAAGTATTCACGCTGGCTGCGCGACATCTCCTCCTTGGCGTCGGACTGGATCTTGGCCTGGACCGTGGACACCTCCAGTTCCTTGTGCAGCAGGTCGGCCACCAGGCGCAGGCGCTGGACCGGGTCGATGGTCTCGAGGATCTTCTGCGATTCGGCGATCTTCAGGCGCAGGTTGGAGCCCACCAGGTCAGCCAGCCGGCCCGGCTCCTCGATGTTGTTGATGATCATCATCAGGTCCGAGGAGAGCAGGCCGCGCAGGCTCATGATCTTCTCGGTCTGCTCGCGCACGGTGCGCATCAGCGCCTCGGTCTCGACCGTGATCTCGCCGGTCTCGGGCTCCTCGATGAGGTCGATCTCCACCCGGTAAAACGGCTTCTGCTGCTGGAAGGAACGCACCCGCGCCTTGGAGATGGCCTGCACCAGCACCTTCAGGCGGCCGTCGGGCAGCTTCAGGGTGCGCATGATCATCGACACCATGCCCACGCGGTACAGATCCTTTTCCTCCGGGTCGTCCTTGGTCGGATCCTTCTGGGTGACCAGCATGAGCAGCTTGTTCTTGCTCAGCCCCTCGTTGACCGCCTCGATGGAACCGGGCCGGCCGACAAAGAGCGGAATGATCATGTAGTTGAACACCACCACGTCACGCACCGCCATCATGGGCAGGGACTCGGGGATCTCCAGGTCCTGGGTGCTCTCCCCGAAATCTCCCATGCTGGTCGATAACGAATCGTCAAATTCCACGTTATTCCTCCTTCATATCGCTCAGGCGCGATGGAATGTCTTGCTGAACAGTCGGTTGACAGTAAACATGACCCCGAACGAAGTCAAGCGGACCCACCTGCCCGTCCGGCAAAGAAAATTTCCCTTGAATAATTGCCGGTGCATCAATATAGAGAGCCAGCCCCCCGCCACCTGTCCCAGCCCACCAAGGAGCCGGTTATGCTGACCACAGGGTCCTTTTTCGATCTCGCCGAATCCCCCTTCCGGGATCTGTTCGCCGACTGCGCCCACGCCTGGGAGCCGCTGAAAAGGCTCAAGGGATACATCGACGCCCGCACCCAGCCGACCTTCCGCCACGTCTGCCTGACCGAGGGCGTGCCGCTGGACAGTCCGTACGTGTTCCACAACGGCAAACTGCGCAATGCCCGCGAGTGCATCATCACCTACGGCGACACCGGCAGGGGTGGGTTGAGTGTCTGGGAAAACGGGCAGATCCTCGAGGGCGCCTCGGTGATCATGGGCGGGGCGGTGATGGTGGGCCGGCACATCAACATCGGCCGGGGGGTGCTGATCGAGTCCGGGGCCATGGTCAAGGCGCCGGCGATCATCGGCGACCATTCGGAAATCCGCCAGGGCGCCTACCTGCGCGGCTACTGCCTGATCGGGCGGCGGTGCGTGGTCGGCCACACCACCGAGGTCAAGCACTCCATCTTCCTCGACGACGCCAAGGCCGGCCACTTCGCCTACATCGGCGATTCGATCCTCGGGGCCAACGTCAACCTGGGCGCGGGAACGAAGTTCGCCAACCTGCGCTTTCTTCCCGGCACCGTCACCGTGCGCACGCCGGAAGGCGCCGTGGACACCGGCCTGAAAAAGCTCGGTGCGATCCTCGGCGACCGGGTCCAGACCGGCTGCAACTCGGTGACCAGCCCGGGCACCCTGATCGGCCCGGACAGTTTCCTCATGCCCAACGTTACGGCCCCTTCCGGAGTACACCCTCGAAAAAGCGTGATACGCTAGCACCCGGCCGCTCACGTTCCTCCACGGCCAGCGGCGATCCCTGGCCCGCGTACTCGTACAGGGCGAAGAAAAAGGCGAACAGGATGCCGAAGGTGAAGAACAGCCGGAGCAGCCTGTCCCAGGGCGGCCAGCCCCGGCCGGACAGGCGTCGGACCACGGTGGCGACGATGTAGGCGAAGCCGATGGCGTAGGGCGCGGTGAGCAGCATCTGCGAGAGGGTGCCGGTGGCGATCTGGCCCAGGTCCGCCCCCATGCGCAGATGAAAGAGCAGGTAGGCCAGGGCCGTCAGCACAAAGGTAATTTTTTCCCGTAATGTCTTCATTTATGAGCCAGTTCGCTGTCTGCGTGTTTCCCGAATCGGTCCCCCGAGAGGACCAGGTCGCCCCCCTTGTACAGGCTTTCGGACAGGTTGTCCACCTGCAACCGGTGGAGGACGAACCCCTTACCGCCCCCTCCCCGGCCATCCTCGAACTGCTCCAGGCGGGCCGTCTCCGCCTGGTCACGCCGGTGCCGCTCGGCGACCGGCGGGACCGCTTCCTCGCCCTGGTGCGCGACATGGCGCAGCGTCGGGACGATTACCTCAGCCAGCTGGCCCTGCTCACCCTGGCGGACCTGCACCGGCACAGCCGGCCGGAATCGGGCCGGTCGATCCTCTCCGGCCTGCTCGCGCGCGCGGCCATCGATCAGCAGGAGGAGGAAACAGCAATGCGCCTCTGGCAGGCGCGGCTGGTGCTGAAACTGGGGGAACTGTTCGATGCGGAGCAGGCCGGCCTGGAAGAAGCCCTGCAGGCCATAGACCGCCGGCAGGAGAACCTGCTGAAAGAGTTGCGCGAAGAAACAGACGAACTGTTCGCGCTGACGGACAGCCTGCAGGAGGGCGGCCAGCGGACCGAGGCGATGCTCGCGCACCGGCTCAAGGCATGGAGCCGGATGTTTTTCCACCGGCCGTCCCAGCCAACGCCGGCACTGTTCGTCACCGCCCACCCGGCGGCGATGGACACCCTTGTGGACCGCTACGAAGCGGAGCAGCGGCAGAGCCCGCAGCACCTGGTCAGTCTGGAGTTGCCCGCCGCCAACGGCACGGCCGCGGTGTCGGCCGCGCCGCTCATCGACACCTGTCCGCTTCTGCGCACGGCCCTGTTGGCCGCCGACGGGCAGGACCGGGCCACGAGCCTGCGCCAGGGGGCGGCGGCCTGGGCGCACCGCCTGGACGAGGTGTATGTCCAGGCCGAGGACCGCAGCCGGCTCGACCTGTTCGCCTTCCCGGGCATGAGCGCCCGGCAGCTTTTCCTCGCCGCTTATGCCGGCGAACGGACCGGACCGGGCCAAGCCGACCCGCCGGACCCCCCACCCACCCTGGTCGGCACGCTCACCGCCCGCTGATCCAGTCCCCCCTCAGCCATTCCGGCGGGCGACCGGTTCAAGGGCGTGCACATAGTCGCGCCACCTTGCCGGGGGGTCGGCGATCTCCACTCCCATCCGCTTGTACAACCGGTCGGCGGTCTGCCACCGAGGCCGCACCCGGAACTTGAACAGGCGGTCGCCATGGCTGACGACCACCGTGTACGAGGCGGATTTCCGCCCCACCCGGGCCGGCAGGTCGAACAGGCACAGCCCGGACCGGGAAATATCGTGGACCGTGCCGGAGCAGGCGCCGATGCCGTCGGAGACATCGATGTGCATGTTCCTGACCTTGATGCGCGGGTACTGTCGTTTGTCCATGGGAGCCACGCCAACCACCCCTGCCCGGAAAGTGCCCTGCCGCCGTCCGCCCTTGTGCGCGCAAGGACCTTCAGACCGCCTTGTCCTCGCACTCCTCCCGGTAGGGGTTGATGGTCATCACCGGGCAGCAGGCGGTTTTCACCACCTTGTCGGCAACGCTGCCGAACATGATCCGCTCCACCCCCTTGTAGCCGTGCGTGCCCATGACGATCAGCTGCACCTTCTTGCGGGCCGCGTACTTGAGGATCTCCTCGGCCACGTCGCCGGCCAGCACCTTGCTGGTGACCTCGGTGACCCCGGCGGCGGCGAACATCTCCCGCTGTTCCTCCATGAACGACTCCATCTGCTGCTGGGCCGAGGCGAACAACTCCTCCTCCAGGTTCGGCAGGTTGATCGGCGGCACGAAGAAGCCGCTGTAATCCTCGAAGTTCTGCACCACGAAAATGAGATGCAACTCCGCCTGGAAGGTGCCAGCCACATAGGCGGCGGCCTTGGCGATCTTGCCGGCGTTGTCGGAAAAGTCGATGGGGGTCAGGATGCTCTTGATGTTCATCACGCTCTCCTTCCTGGAAAAGGCTGTTGGTTTGAATTTCCTTAAAAATAAAACGATTGCAAAGAATTGCCACAATTATTGTCGGCTTCGCATCCCTCTGACCCGCCGCCCGCCGCGGTCCGGACAAAGCGGTTGACCCGGCCGGCGGGGAGGAATATAGTCTTGCCATCTTCGTTGGCCGCAAGCCCATTGCCACAGGGTGGCGGCAGCCGACAGGCGCGCCGCGCCGGCCGGCGGCCGCGCCCCCTGCACCGGTCCCCGCTTCCCCCGCCGCCCGCGCACCTTGAGCCCCCTATGGAATTTTCGCCGAAATGGATCGCCTGGGAGATCACCCGCCGCTGCAACCTCCGCTGCGTCCACTGCCGTTCCTCGTCCCAGCTCGAGGTCGAGGGACATCCGGACTTCTCCCTGGACGAGGCGAAACGGGTACTGGACGACATCCACAGCTACGCCAGCCCGGTGGTGGTGCTCTCCGGCGGTGAACCGCTGCTGCGGCCGGACGTGTTCGACATCGCCCGTTACGGCACCGCCCTCGGCCTGCGCATGTGCCTGGCCACCAACGGCTCCCTGGTGACCGCGGACACCTGCCGACAGATCACCGAGTCCGGCATCAGAATGGTCTCGCTCAGCCTGGACGGCTCCACCGCGGCGGTGCACGACGATTTCCGCAACCAGCCCGGCGCCTTCGACGGGGTCATGAACGCCATCCGCCTGTTCAACGCCCACAACATCGACTTCCTGGTCAACTCCTCGTTCACCAAACGCAACCAGGACGAGGCGCCGAAGATCCACCAGCTGGTCAAATCCCTGGGCGCCACCGCCTGGTACCTGTTCATGATCGTGCCCACCGGCCGCGGCGAGGAGATCATGGCCGAGCTGATCCCGCCGGACGAGTACGAGGCCATGCTCAACTGGCACTACGACATGGAAAAGGAGGAGGACGAACTGCTCGTCCGCCCGACCTGCGCCCCCCAGTACTACCGGGTGGTGCTGCAACGGGCCAAGCAGGAGGGCGAGCGGTTCAAACGACGCACGCTCAAGTTCTCCACCGGCGGCTCCAAGGGCTGCCTCGCCGGGCAGCTCATCTGCATGATCGACGTGGACGGCAACGTCCTGCCGTGCAGCTATTTCCCGCTGCCGGCGGGCAACATCCGGCACCAGTCGTTCCGCGAGATATGGGAGGAGTCGCCGCTTTTCCTGGAAATGCGCGATTTCGCCGGGTACAAGGACCACTGTGGCCGCTGCGAGTACCTCAACGTCTGCGGCGGCTGCCGGGCCAGGGCCTGGGCCGTCACCGGCGACTACCTGGCGGGCGAGCCGTTCTGCTCCCACCGGCCGGGCCGCTGAGCCCGCTCGCCGGACCGCGCCGGTCACCGGCCCCCTCGTCAACCTTCGGCCGCAAGGCCACCCCCACGGAGACCATGATGAACGACACCTTTCTCAAGGCCTGCCGCGGCGAACAGACCGCCTACACCCCGGTCTGGTTCATGCGC
Organism: Desulfobulbus sp.; assembly: GCA_017998195.1. Lineage (GTDB taxonomy): Bacteria > Desulfobacterota > Desulfobulbia > Desulfobulbales > Desulfobulbaceae > Desulfobulbus. The sequence continues at coordinate 14,913 of JAGODN010000010.1, forward strand.
CAGGCCGGCCGCTACCTGCCCGAATACCAGCGGGTGCGCAGCCGGGTCAGCTTCCTTGAACTGTGCAAGCGGCCCGAGTTGTGCACCGAGGTGACCCTGCAGCCCATCGACCTGTTCGGCTTCGACGCGGCCATCCTCTTCTCCGACATCCTCATCCCCATGGAGGCCATGGGGCTCGATCTCGAATTCCACGAGGGCCGCGGCCCGGTGTTCGCCGACCCGGTGCGCAGCGGTCGTGCCGTGGACGCGCTGCGCATCCCGGACCCGGAGGCGGAACTGCCCTTCGTGCTCGAGACCATCCGCCTGCTCCGGCGGGAATTGCAGGTGCCGCTCATCGGCTTTGCCGGCGCGCCCTTCACCCTGGCCACCTACCTGATCGAGGGCGGCAGCTCCAAGGTCTTCCTCCACACCAAGCGGATGATGTTCCAGCAGCCGGAACTGTACGACCGCCTGCTCGCCAAGATCACCGCCTGCACCAGCGCCTACCTGCAGGCCCAGGCGCGCGCCGGGGCCCAGGCCCTGCAATTGTTCGACAGCTGGGCCGGGGTGCTGGCGCCGTGCGACTACGAACGCTTCGCCCTGCCCTGGGTGCGGTCCATCGTCGCCGACCTGCGGGCCGTGACCGACATCCCGATCATCTACTTCGCCAACAACGGCGCCACCCTGCTGCCCCTGACCTCCACCCTGGAGGCGGACGTGCTCGGCGTCGACTGGCGCCTGCCCATCGGCGAGGCCATCCGCCAGGCGGGCAACCACGCGGTGCAGGGCAACCTCGACCCGGTTGCCCTGTTCCTGCCGCGGGAACGGCTCGAGGAGCGCATCCGCACCATGCTCGCCGAGGCTGCCGGGGCGCGCGGCTACATCTTCAACCTCGGCCACGGCATCCTGCCCGAGACCCCGCCCGAGCAGGCGCGCATCGCGGTCGAGGCCGTCCACCGCTTCAGCGGCCGCTGACCGCTCGCCCGATGCCGACCGCCATGGCCGCCATGCCCTCCGATCCAGTGCCGACGATCGACACCTGCCTGCGGCTGATGGACCGCTACCAGATGCTGCCCAACATCCGCCACCACTCGCTGGTGGTGGCGCGGCTGGCCGAGCAGCTGATCAGCGGCCTGATCGCCGCCAACCCGGACCGACCCCAGCCCGACCGGGCACTGGTCATCGCCGGCGCCCTGCTCCACGACATCGCCAAGACTCCCTGCCTGAACAGCGACTGCGACCACGCCCGCATGGGCGGCGAGATCTGCCGCGAACACGGCTACGCGGAGATCGCCGCCATCGTCGAGGAGCACGTGCGCCTGCGCGATTTCGCCCCGACCCGCTACCGGGAAGGCCGCTTCACCGCCCCGGAGCTGGTCTACTACGCGGACAAGCGGGTGCGGCACAACGTGGTCGTGCACCTGGACGAGCGGCTCGAATACATCATCGACCACTACGGTCGCGGCAACCCGGTGCGGCACCGGCTCATCCAGGAGAATTTTCAAAGCTGCCTCAGCCTGGAGGAACACCTGTTCCGCTGGCTGCCGTTCGCCCCGGCCCGGCTGGGCGCCTTCTGACCTTCTCCATTGGAGCGACCATGTCCGATCCCACCTTCGACTGGGTGCGGGACTACCCCGCCGCGATCAGCGTCTGCGACACCGAGGGCACGATCATCGCCCTCAACCGGCGGGCCGCGGAGAATTTCCGCCGGGACGGCGGCGAGCGCCTGGTCGGCTCCAGCCTGTTCAGCTGCCACCCGGAACCGGCCAACGCCATCATCCGCCGCCTGCTGCGCGACCAGACAGCCAACACCTACTTCGTCGAGAAACACGGTCGGCGCAAACTGGTCCACCAGGCCCCCTGGTACCGGGACGGGGTGTTCGCCGGCCTGAGCGAGACCATCATCGACCTGCCCGCCGAGGTGCCGACCAAGCGGCGGGACTGACCACCCCGCCCGGACCCGCCCCTTTTGCGGACCCCGGGCGGCCATCGACCATCGCAACCGCGGCCAGCGGGCCGTCAAAGGAGCAGCCATGCGCATAGCCTTCCACGGAGCGGCACAAAACGTCACCGGATCCTGTCACCTGGTCGAATGCCGGGGCAAGCAGATTCTCATCGACTGCGGCCTGTACCAGGGCAACCGGGAAATCGACGAGGAAAACCGCAACGATTTCGGCTTTGACCCGG
>JAGODN010000212.1 GCA_017998195.1 Desulfobulbus sp.
CGGGCGGTGGTGGTGCGCAACGTGGTTCTGCTCGCCCTGGCCGCGCTGCTCGCCCTGGCGGTGGCCTGGCTGGTGGGTGAGCGGGCGATCATGCGCCGGCTCGACAAACTCACCAACGCGGTCGGTCGGCTCGAGGCGGGCGACCTGGGCACGCGCACCGGCATCGACCCGCGCGCGGGCGAACTCGGCCGGCTGGCCGCGGCCTTCGACAGCATGGCCGAGGGGCTGGAGCGCACCGAGAACGAGCGGCGCCAGGCCGCCGAGGACCTGCGGCGCCTCAACGAGGAACTGGAGGAGCGGGTCGTCCGCCGCACCGCAGAGTTGGCCGCCGCCAACGAGGAGCTGCAGGCCACCCTGGAGGACCTGCGCCGCGCCCAGGGGCAGCTCGTCCTCTCGGAAAAGCTGGCCGCACTCGGCGGGCTGGTGGCCGGTGTGGCCCACGAGATCAACACCCCGGTGGGCATCGCCCTGTCCGCCGGCTCGACCTTGGCCGAGAAGAACCGGGCCCTGGCCGAACAGTTCGCCGCCGGCGGCATGAAACGCGCGGATCTCGCCACCTACCTGGACGAGGCCAACGAGGGTCTGGCCATGCTGCTTGCCAACCTGAACCGGGCCAGCGACCTGATCCGCAGCTTCAAGATGGTCGCCGTTGACCAGGTGTCCGAGACCCGGCGCAGCTTCAACCTGCGCACCTACATCGACGAGATCCTCCTCAGTCTGCGCCCGAAACTGAAAAAAACGAGCCACCGGGTGAACGTGCACTGCCCGGAAGACCTCGTCATCGAGAGCTATCCGGGCGCGGTTTCACAGATCCTCACCAACTTCATCACCAACACCATCACCCATGCCTTTGGAGCGGACGAGGCCGGCGAGATCACCATCGAGGCCGAGCGCCGGGGCGATACCCTGGAGCTGCGCTACGCCGACAACGGCCGCGGCATGGCCCCGGAGGTGCGGCAGCGCATCTTCGAGCCCTTCTTCACCACCGCCCGCGGCCAGGGCTCCACCGGCCTGGGCATGCACATCGTCTTCAACGTCGTCACCGCCACCCTGGGCGGCAGCATTGTCTGCACCAGCGAACCGGGGCAGGGGACGAGTTTCCGGGTGACCGTGCCGCTCACGGCCCCGACGGAGGCACCATGAACGATCGCGACGAACTGCTCTTCCCGGACGAAGACGACCGGCCCCTGTTCGCGGACGAACCCGCACAGCCGGCCGTCGCCGAACCGGCCGCTGCCGAACCGGCCGAGGCCGCCGTGCCCTGGCGGATTCTCATCGTCGATGACGAGGCCGACGTGCACAGTGTCACCACCTTCATGCTCCGCGGCCAGCAGTACCTGGGACGGGGGTTCGAATTCCTGCACGCCTACAGCGGTCGCGAGGCGCGGGACATCCTCGCCGCCAACCCGGACCTGGCCGTGGTCCTGCTCGACGTGGTCATGGAAACCGAAGACAGCGGCCTGCAGCTGGTCCACTACATCCGCGAGGAACTCGGCAACCGCACCGTGCGCATCGTCCTGCGCACCGGCCAGCCGGGCAAGGCCCCGGCCGCGCGGGTGATCGTCGAGTACGACATCAACGACTACAAGGAGAAGACCGAACTCACCCTGGAGAAGATGCTCGTCACCCTCATCTCCGCCCTGCGCAGCTATCATTTCATCACCACCATCGAAAACAACCGCCGCGGGCTCAAGCGCATCATCGAGGCCTCGGGCGACATCTTCGAGCGCCAGTCGCTCGCGCGGCTCGGCCGCGGCGTGCTCGATCAGCTCACCGCCATCCTCGAACTGCGCGGCGACCCGGAGAATGGCGGGGTCAGGGCCTCGGGACTGACCGCCGCGGCCATCGACGGCCAGCCGGTGGTGCTCGCCGCCACCGGCGCCTTCAGTCCCTTCGAACACCGGCCGGTGGCCGAGGTGGACACGGCCATGATGCGCACCGCCCTGGACCTGGCCCGCACCCGGCCGCGCGGCTTCTACTGCCAGAACGGCAGCTGCGCCTGGTACTTCAAGAGCCAGAACGGCTCGGAGAATTTCCTCTACTTCGAGATCCCACGGGCAGTCGACGAGGACGACCACGACCTGCTCGAACTCTTTTTCACGAACGTCTCGCTCGCCTTTGACAACCTCTTTTTGAACCAGGGCATCGAGGACACCCAGAAGGAGATCATTTTCCAGATCGCCGAGACCATGGAGTGCCGCTCCGCCGAGACCGGCAGCCACGTCCGCAGGGTGGCCGAGTACGCCCGCCTGCTGGCGCTCAAGGTCGGCCTGAGCGAGGACGAGGCGGAGATGCTCAAGCTCGCCTCCACCCCGCACGACCTGGGCAAGATCGGCATCCCGGACGCCATCCTCAACAAGCCCGGGCCGCTCACCCCGGAGGAGTACGACACCATCAAGACCCACGTCTGGCGCGGCCACGACCTGCTCGCCAGTTCACCCAGCCCGATCATCCAGGCCGCGGCCCGCATCGTCCTCCTGCACCACGAGCGCTGGGACGGGCAGGGCTACCCCCAGGGCCTCAAGGGCGAGGAGATCCACATCCACGGCCGCATCATCGGCGTGGCCGACGTGTTCGACGCGCTCTCCAACAAGCGCGTCTACCACGATCGCTGGGACTGGGAAGCGGTGTTCAACCACTTCCGCGAGGAACGCGGCCGCCACTTCGACCCGCAGCTGGTGGATATTTTGTTGGAGTGCCGGGAGGAGTTCGTGGCTATTTGGGAGCGGTATAATGCGGTGGGGGTGCAGTTCGGGTGAACTGCAGGTTGTTTAGACTGTAGGCTGTTAGGCTGTAGGGGACGAGGCTTTTAGCGGTTGAGCTGTTTAGGTGAAAGTCGCCGGCCTGCGGCCGAGTTGCACAAAGGCTCAACAACTGCATCCTGTAGGAGCCCGGCCCCCGGGCGATCCGGGAAAACAGCCGTTGAACCGTCAATCTCCGCAACTGTCGAGCCGTCCGGGTCTACAGGTTGTACCTCAACAGCCAACCCCTGCACGCACACCGGGAGGAAAACCATCATGGCAAACACTGTTGCACAGATTCGCGACGTCCTGCAGGCGCGCAAGAACGTTCTCCGGGAACGGTACCAGGTCGAGTCGCTGTTTCTCTTCGGCTCGATGTGCACGGGCACCCAGCGGCCGGACAGTGACATCGACCTGCTGGTCCGCTATGCCACCACTCCAGGCATATTCGAGTTTGTCAGCCTGAAGCAGTACCTGGAGGAGAGTCTTGGCCGGCCTGTTGACCTCGTGACCGAGGGTGCTTTGAAAAAGCGGATGCGGAGCGTCATTCTCCAGGAGGCCGTCCGTGTCTACTCGTCAGCTGTCTAGCGGTTTAGGCGTTGAGCTGTTTAGGTGAAATTCGCCGGCCTGCGGCCGAGTTGCACAAAGACTCAACAGCCGCATTCTGTAGGAGCCGGCCCCCCGGGCGATCCAGGAAAACAGCCGTTCAACTGTCACGCTCCGCACCTGTCGAGCCGTCCGGGTCTACAGGCTGTCGCTCAACAGCTCAACAGCTGAACCGCTTCAACCCACCTCGTCATGCGTGCCGATATGCACCGGCACAATCTCGTTTTCCTCGATGAGCAATTCGATGGTGAGCCGGTAACTGAGTGTGATCGAGAGCGAGTACAGGCCGGTCAGCCTGCCCTGCAGGGGATGGAGGCGGAGCGAGGGGTGAAAAGGGTTGGCCGCCAGGATGTGCAGACATTTTTCGTACTGGGGCAGCAGGTCGGGGTGTCGTTCAGGTGTTTAGGCTGTAGGTGTTTAGGCAGTAGGCCTACAGCCTAAACACCTACAGCCTAACAGCCTCGTCCCTACAGCCTAACAGCCTACAGCCTAACAGCCTACAGCCTAAACCCCTTGCCCAGCGCCCCCCATTCCGGGTACAACCATCCCCCAACCCCAAACCTACCCAAGGACCAATACCATGGCAAAGACAGGCCGTAACCAGCCCTGCCCCTGCGGTTCCGGGCGCAAGTACAAGCACTGCTGCCTCACCGCCGCGCAGATGGGCCAGCCCGCCGCCAGCCCGGAAAGCCGCATGAAGACCTCGCTCATGGCCGCCATCGAGACCATCCAGGCGGACGCCGCGGCGCTCAAGCCCGCCTTTCGCGAACTGGGCGTGTTTCTCTTCTACAGTGACGCGGCCGGCGACGCCTGGCTGCTCGAGATCACCGAGTCCGACGCGGTCCAGGTGGCGCGCGCAGGCGAGTCGCTCGCGCCGCCCATCGACGAAAACCCGGAGACCATCGAGATCAACTTCACCCACACCTTTGCCCTGCGCGACCGCCAGTTGGTGCTCACCGCCTATGCCGACAAGGCGGAGACGGCCATGGAGCGGGCCCCGGCCCAGCAGATCCGCGCCGCCATCCGCCGCGTGCGCAAACGCTACCCGCCGGAGATGCTGCGCTCCATGCACGTCGCCGAACCGGGGGAAAGCGCCGAACCTGCCGACGCCTGACGTGCATCCGGCAGAACACCGCACGGCCGGCAGCCGGGCAGGGCGACCTGGCCCGGACTGGTGGCCGTGTTTCATCTCCCCCGTCGATGCATTGGTCCTGCCGGCCCGCCTGCCCGCCGATCGGTCGGGGACTCCGGCCCGCAGCATTGGCCCAACCCCGTCCCCGCATTCCGCGCCATGAACCCGCGCCCGTCCTGGCTGCGCGTCCTGCCGCTTGTCGCGGTGATGACGCTCCTCTTCGTCCTCTCCCACCAGCCCGGCGACACCCTGCCCCTGCCGGCCGTGGTCAACCTGGACAAACTCCTCCACCTGCTCGCCTACACCACGCTCGGCCTCTGCTTCCTCCTCGCCCTGCCGCCCGACTGGCGCGCGCGCCGGCCCCGCGCCGCGGCCGTGGCCACCGTGCTCTTTTGCCTGGCATACGGCCTGAGCGATGAATTCCACCAGCAATTCGTGCCCGGCCGCTTCTCCGGCGTCGATGATCTCCTCTTCGACACCCTCGGCGGCCTCCTGGCCGTGACCATCGACCGCGCCCGCCAGCGTTGG
>JAGODN010000213.1 GCA_017998195.1 Desulfobulbus sp.
GACCCGAGGTGTCGATCATGCGGTGGTCCGAAACAGGGGCGGGGCACGGCGAACGGACCGGGGCAGGGCCCGGACGGCTGCCGAAAGAGGATCAAGTAAGCGCATGACGGCCCTTTTGTCAATCGGCAAATTTCCGGAAACGGTTGGCACTGCGGCGGTGGCGGGCCGAGGAGGAAAGGCTCGCCCGCCGGCCCGATTTTGGGTATGCTGGGCGCGCCGTGGCCGCCCCGTGCGGCGCATGGCCGACCCTTCCCCCGCCCCGGAGGCTTTCCATGACATCCCTGTCCACCGGCACCGGCCGGCAGTGGCTGAAAATCACCTTTGCCTGCCCCGCGGTGCTGCTCGAGGCGGCCGGCGACCTGCTCGCCGTGCTCAGCGGCAGCGGCGTCGAGCAGAGCCCGCCCACCGCCGAAGGCGCCGCGGTGAGCGGCTTTTTCGAACTGCGCGACGAGGGCGATGCCCACCCGCCGGAACGGGCCGAGGCGGTGGTCGGCCTGGTCGAGGCGCGCATGGCGGAACTGTTCGCCCTGTACCGCCAGGAACCGGTGCGCGCTACCCACACCCTGCTCGCCGACGAGGACTGGGCCACCAGCTGGCAGCAGTACTTCAAGCCGTTTGCCATCGTGCCCGGCCTGGTGATCAAGCCCTCCTGGGAAGCCTACGCCCCGGCGGCCGGCGAGCGGGTCATCGAGATGGACCCGGGCATGGCCTTCGGCACCGGCCAGCATGCCTCCACCCGGATGGCGCTTGGGCTGATCGCGGCGCGCCTCGAGCAGGACCCCTGCACCCGCGCGCTCGACGTCGGCACCGGCACCGGCATACTCGCCATGGCCACGGCCCTGTTCGGCTGCACGGAGGTGATGGCTGTGGACAACGACCCGGACGCGGTGGCCGTGGCCCGGCAGAACGTGGCCCACAACCACCTTGGCGCACGGATCGAACTCGCCGCCACCCCGGTCGCCGAGATTCGCGGCAGCTTTCAGCTGGTCGCGGCCAACATCGTCCACGACGTGCTCGTCGACCTGGCCCCGGACCTGACCCGGCTCACCGCACCCGGCGGCAGCCTGGTGCTCGCCGGCATCCTCGGCGGCGGGCAGGAGGCGCACCTGGTCCAGGTTTACGCCGCCCTGGGCTGCCGGCTCCATGCACGTCGCTCCCAGGACGAATGGGTGGCCCTGGAACTGCTGCGCGCCTGAGCGCCGCCGTGAACCGGAGCGGGCCGCCAGCCACCGACACGGTCATGAAATTCTCCCGGCGCAAACGGCGCAGGGGCGCGCTCTACAGCCTCCGCTCCCTGCTCCGCTCGCGCCGCCCGCAGCAGGCCGTCCACACCCTGGCCAACCGGGCCACCCTGTACGCCCACGGCGGCGACTTTTTCCCGGCCCTGTTCGCGGCCCTGGATGCGGCCGCGACCGCCATCCGGGCCGAGTTCTACATCGTCCGCGCCGACGCCACCGGCGCCCGTTTCGCCCGGGCGCTCAGGGACGCGGCCAACCGCGGCGTGGACGTGGCCCTCATCTACGACACGGTCGGCTGCTTCGACACCCCTTCCGGGTATTTCCACGAACTGGCCGCGGCCGGGGTCCGCTGCCTGGCCTTCAACCCGCCCGCCTTCCGCCGCCTGCACTGGCTGGATGTGCGCAACCACCGCAAGGTGGCGGTGATCGACGGGCGCACCGCCTTTCTCGGCGGCATCAACGTGGGCGACGAGTACGCCGGTTTCGGCGACAGCCTGGCGCGCTGGCGGGACTTGGGCGTGCGGGTGGACGGCCCGGCCGCGGCCGAGCTGGACGCGATCTTCCGCCAGACCTGGGTGCGGGAGGGTCAGGACGAACTGGCGCCCTGCGCCGCCCCGCCGGCCGGTGCGGGTGACGCGGACGTGACCCTGGTCAACGGCACCCCGCACCAGGCCCGCTCGGTCATCCGCCGCTCGTTCAGCCTGGCCATGGCCGGGGCCCGTCATTCCATCCGCATCTCCACCCCCTACTTCGTGCCCGGCCCGCGGGTGCTGCGCGCCCTGCTGCGGGCGGTGCGGAGCGGGGTGCAGGTGCAGCTCATGCTGCCGTCGGTGAGTGACGTGCCCCTGGTGCAGCTGGTCAGCCGCGCCTGGCTGCGGCCGCTGCTGCAGGCCGGGGTCGAGGTCTACCTGCGCCAGGGCACCATCCTCCATGCCAAGGTGATGCTCATCGACGAGGCCTGGGCCACGGTCGGCTCGGCCAACCTGGACCAGCGCAGTTTTCACCGCAACTACGAACTGAACGCGGTGATCGACAGTCGCGCCTTCGGCGCCCAGCTGCAGCGGATGTTCGCCGATGACCTGGCCCGGTCGCGGCGGCTCGTGGCCGACGAATACGCGCACGCCGGCTGGCTGGCACGCCTGCTCGCCTGGCTGCTCTCACCGCTGGGCCGTTTTCTCTGAGCCGGGCTGCTGTGCACCCCGCGGCTTGCTTTTGCCGGCCAACTCTGGTATCCAGCAGACCCTGAACCGCCCGGCCCACGCCTCCCCTGCCCGTCTTTTGCCCAACACATCCCATGAGCGCATACGCAATCGGTATCGACACCGGCGGCACCTACACCGACGCCGTCCTGCTGGACGTCGCCACCCGCCGGGTAGTCGCCTGGAACAAGGAACGCACCACCCCGCACGACCTCAGCCTCGGCGTCCACCGGGCCCTCACCGGGCTGCTCGCCGGCTCCGTGCGGCCGGCCGACATCCGTGGCCTGAGCGTGTCCACCACGCTGGCCACCAATGCCGTGGTCGAAAATCGCGGCGCCCGGGTGGCCCTGTTCGTGCTCGGCACGGTCCGTCACTTCAAGCTGCCGGTGGTGGCGACCATCTTCTTCAAGGGCGGTCACACCATCACCGGCGAGGAGGAGGAACCGCTGGACCTGGAGGGGCTGGTGGACACCCTGCCCACCCTGGCCCCGGAGGTGGACAGCTACGCCGTGTGCGGCGCCATGTCGATAAAAAACCCCACCCACGAACTGGTGGCCCGGCAGGCGATCTCGCTCCTCGACCCCAAGCCGGTGTTCTGCTCGCACCAGGTGTCCACCCACCCGGGCATGCTCGAGCGGTCGGCCACGGCCTGTCTGCACGCCCGGCTGATGCCGCTGATGACCGATTTCCTTGCCTCCATCCAGCGCTCCATGCTCGCCGCGGGCCTCGACTGCCCCGTGACCATCATCTGCGGCAACGGCACCGGCGCTGACCTCGGGGCCATCGTCGACCAGGCGGCGGTGACCATGGCCAGCGGCCCGGCCGCCACCGCCCGCTTCGGCGCCGCCGGCGGGTCGCGGACCGCCCTGGTGGTCGACGTGGGCGGAACCACCACCGACGTCTGCCTGCTCCGCGACGGCGCACCGCGCATCAACCGCGAGGGCTGCACCATCGGCCGCTGGCGCACCCACGTGGAGGCGGTGGACATGTACACCGCCGGCGCCGGCGGCGACAGCCGCATCACCTGCCACCGGGACGGCCGCATCGAGTTGGAACCCGCCCGGGTGCAGCCGCTGGCCATGACCCCGGACCTGCCCGACCCGCGCACCTGGATGGACGCCGGCCTGGACAGCGTGCTGGTGCTGCCCGTGGCCGGGCTCGACCGGGAGGTGATCGACGCGGACCCGGTGCTCACCGCGCTCGACCGGCTCGGCCCCCTGCCGCCCTCGAGCCTGGGGGCGGAGAGCGGCATCACCGGCATCCTCCTGGAAAAGCGGCTCGAGCACCTCGCCTACCGGCAGCGGCTGGTACTCGCCGGCTTCACCCCCACGGATGGACTGCACGCCCTGGGCCGCCTCGACATCGGCGCCCGGGAACACAGCGAACGGGCCGCAATGGTGCTCGCCGCGGCCGCCGGCCTGGCCCCGGAAACGTTCTGCCGCCGGGTGGTCGAGGCCGCGGAGACGGCCATCGAGACCATCATCCTCAGCTATCTCGGCCGCACCGTCTGGCAGGACGACCAGGCCGTGCCCGTGCTCAACCGCCGCGACAACGAGCTGTTCACCCTGCGTTTCGCCCTCAAGCTGCCGCTGGTCGGCATCGGCGCCGCGGCCCGCAGCTTCCTGCCCGGGGTGGCGGAGCGGCTCGGCACCACGGTCACCTTTCTCGATCACTGCGAGGTGGGCAATGCCATCGGCGCGGCCCTGATCGGTCTCGACCAGGCCTGAGGCACGATCCCCGGCAGATCCGGGGCGGGTGCGAAAGATGGGGATTTCCCGGGCCGCCCCCCCTTTACTTCACCGGCCGAGGGCTTACTGTTGAGAGTGATTCCCGCAACCACAGGGTGACACCATGGACGCCTTCCTCCTTCAGATCGACACCTACCTGCAGAGTTCGATCATCGCCTCGCTGGCAGCAGCCTTCGCCGGCGGCCTGCTCGCCAGCCTGACGCCCTGCATCTACCCGATGATCCCGATCACCGCCGGCGTCATCGGCCACGCCAATGTCGGCGGCTCGCGCCTGCGCGGCTTTCTCCTTTCGCTCGTCTACGTGACCGGCATGGCCCTTGCCTATGCCGCGCTCGGCGTATTCGCCGCGGCCACCGGGCGGTTCTTCGGCACGATCAACTCCAGCCCCTGGACCTTCCTGCTGGTGGGCAACCTGATCCTGGTCTTCGCCCTCGGCATGCTCGAGGTGTTCAACCTGCCGAGCTTTGCCGGCCGCTTCACCAGCCGCCAGCTGGGTTTGGCCGGCATCTTCCTGGCCGGCCTGTCCTCGGCCCTGGTGGCCGGCCCCTGCACCACGCCGGTGCTCGGCACCCTCCTGGCCTACACCGCCTCGTCGCAGAACATCCTGCTCGGCGGCCTGTTGCTGTTCACCTTTTCCCTCGGCATGGGCGCCCTGCTGGTCGGGGTGGGCACCTTTTCCAGCTTCCTCACCGCCCTGCCCAAATCCGGGCCGTGGCTCGTGACCATCAAGAAAATCCTGGGCCTGCTCATGCTCGGCCTGGCCCAGTACTTCTTCGTCAAGGCCGGCACCCTGTTCCTGTAGGTTCCGGTCCATTCCCTTC
>JAGODN010000214.1 GCA_017998195.1 Desulfobulbus sp.
GCTCAGGCCCCGCGCACCAGGTCCTTGATGTCCGGTCTGCCCTGCTGCTCCCAGGCGGCGTCGGCAAGGTCGATCAGCTTCGATCGGCAGCTCTTCAGGGGAGGCAGTTCGGGCAGTTGGGGGAGCAGCTGGCCGGCGGCGGGTGGGGCCTGCAGGCGCATTTTCTCCGCCAGGTCGCTGTCCTGCCCGGAGGCGACCGCACCCGCCAGGCCGCTCTCCCCGCCGGCGCTGTCCAGGCCGCGCAAAAATCCCATCATCGCCCCCAGGTCATTGGTGCGGTGAAACTGATCGATCTCCTCGACAATGGCCCGCTGCTCCTCGGCCAGCCTGGCCAGGGTGGCGCGGTAGGCCGCGGCGGCCTCGAGCAGCCGGCTGTAGGCGTCGAGCACGAGATTGCGGAAACAGGCCCGCCGGGTCAGGCCGTGGCAGCGCTGGCCGGTCAGCAGCCGCCGGCGGACGGTTGGCGAGCTGAGCAGGTAGGCGTCGAGAAAGGTCTCGTCACGCAGCCCGGTCAGGCGGAAGAATTCGTGGATGAACGGTTCGCTGCCAAGGAGCAGGTAGAGCCGCAGCAGTTCGACGCCGACCGTGGACTCCAACTGGCGGAAGGCCTCCTGCACCTGCCGGTCGTATTCCCTGCGGTCGTCCTCGATCAGCTTGCGCGAACCGAAGTAGCGGTCCGCGATCTCCTTTTTCACTTCCAGGGCCAGAAACGAATCGATGTCCTGCATGACCTGCTCCCTTTGCGCGTCGCTGCCGACGGTGCGGCCACGGCTCGACCTGTGCCGGCAAGAATGCCCATGTTGCCTGTGAACACCCCCATCATAGCTGGCCCGCGCCAAAAAAGCAGCTGCCAAGACGAACCGGCCCGGGCCTGTGCGGCCGCGCCGAGCGAACCGGGGGGACAGCCGTGAGCGTGCCCGCCTCCCGCGAACAGGTGAAGCAGACCGTCCGCGAGGTGGCCGACATCGTCCAGGTGATCGGCGAGCACGTGGAGCTGAAGCGGGCGGGCGCACGCTACACCGGCCTGTGTCCCTTCCACGCGGAGAAGACCCCCTCCTTCTCGGTCAACCCCCAGGGGCAGTTCTACCACTGCTTCGGCTGCGGCGAGTCCGGGGACGTGTTCTCCTTTGTGATGAAGTACCACCACCTGGAATTTCCCGAGGCGCTCAAGCTCCTTGCCCGGAAGTTCCACGTCGATCTGCCGGAGCGGCAGCTGACCGAGGCCGAGCAGGAACAGCTGCGCCGGCGACAGTCGCTCTACGAGGCCAACGAGGCGGCCGCGGCGGTGTATGAGCGGTGTCTCGGCGAGGAGCGGCACGCGGCCCCGGCCCGGGCCTACCTGGAACAGCGGGGGGTGCCGGCGGCGGCCATCGCACGCTACCGGCTCGGCTACGCGCCCGGTCCGGAGCAGGCGGGCTGGAGCTATCTCATCGACCGGCTGCGGTCCCGCGGGCTGGACGCGGAGACCCTGGAGGCGGCGGGCCTGGCCGTGCGCAAGGAGCGCGGCGGCCACTACGACCGGTTCCGCGACCGGATCATGTTCCCGATCACGGACCTGACCGGGCGGGTGGTGGCCTTCGGCGGCCGCCTTCTCGGCGACGGCCGGCCCAAGTACCTGAACTCGCCGGAGAGCGTGATCTTTGACAAAAGCCGGCTGCTGTTCGGCCTGTTTCCCCACCGTGAGGCCATCAGGAAAAAGCGCAGCGCCCTGGTGGTGGAGGGTAACTTCGACCTGCTGCTGCTGGCCGTGCACGGCATCGACAACGTGGTCGCGCCGCTCGGCACGGCCCTGACCCGCAGCCACCTGCACACTCTGCGCGGCTACGCGGACGAGGTGGTGCTGCTGTTCGACGCCGACGCCGCCGGTCTCAAGGCGGCCCTGCGCAGCGTGCCCTTTCTGCTGGCCGAGCAGGTGACCGGCCGGGTGGCCCTGCTGCCCCCCGGCCACGACCCGGATTCCTTTGTCCGCGCCGAAGGGCCGGCCGCGGTGCAGGCCCTGGTCGAATCGGCGCGGCCGCTGGCCGAGTTCGTGTTCGATGCCCTGGTGCGCGAGCACGGCCTGACCCTGGCCGGCAAGAGCCGCATCGTCAGCGAGCTGCATCCCCTGGTCGAGGCGGCAGCGGACGCGGACCAGCGCACCCTGATGATCGCCCATTTCAGCGAAAAGCTGGGGCTGCCGCCGACGTATTTCCAGCCCGGCCGGTCCGCCCGGCGACCGCCGCCCCCGGCCGAGGAGCCGGCCGCTGGTCCGCCTCCCGGCTTGGCCGTCCTGCCCAGGCAGGAAAAGCAGCTGGTCGACTTCCTCATCCTCTACCCGGAACAGCTCCCCATGCTGCAGGCGGCCGGTCTCGGCCGCATGACCCTGGCCCCGGCCGCGGCCCGCCTGGTCACCCTGCTCGAGCAGATGGTCGCCTCCGGCCCCTGTCAGCCGGAACGGCTGCTCACCTTGCCGCTCGCCGAGGAGGAGCGGGCCTACGTGGTCCGCCTGCTCACCAGCCCGCCTTCCTTCGCCTCGGCGGAGGAGTCCGAATCGGCCCGGCAGCTGGGCGAGGAACTGGTCGCCTGGCTGCGATCCACCCTGCAGAAAAACGCCGGAGCCGGCCTGCAGCAACAGATTCTCGAAGCGAGCCGTCTCGGCCAGACGGACCGGGTCATGGAGTTGCTGCGGCTGAAACTGGAGACCGAGCGAAAAAGAACGGGCTTTTAATATAACGTGTTGAAAAAAGATCAAAATCAGATAAATTCAAAAAATTGAATTCGGGAGTGCGGGTTGCACGGCTGTTGACAGATGCGCCGGGGAGGGAGCATGGGAGCGGACGATTTCGCCTTTGACGACGAGCACGAACCGGAACCGCTGGCCGGAGTGGTTCCGCGCGAACGCGGCGGCGCCCACGGGGACGAGCCCGAGGACGGCTGGGCGGTGCGCAACAATATCGAACGGCGCTCCTCCATCGATCGTCGGGCCAACGCGGACCGGCGCACCGGCGACCGGAGGGGCACGGGTAGCAGCTTCGACCCGATGAACCTCTATCTTCGCGAGATGGGCGACCAGCACCTGCTCAGCCACGAGGAGGAGATGGAACTGGCCCGCATGGTCGAGGAGGGGGAAACGCGCATCCAGTTCGCGGTCCTGCGCGTGACCCTGGGCATCACCGCCCTGAACGACCTGGCCGAAAACCTGCTGCGCGGCAACCTGCGCATCGGTTCGGTACTCCGCGGCCTGTCCGAGAACGACGAAAAGGAACTGGCCAGGGCCCGCGACGGTCTGCTCGACCAGATCGAAAAGGCCAACGAACTGGACGGCCATCGCCGCGACCTGTTTGTCGCCCTGAAGGCGGCGGCCGGTGACGCGACCGCGGAAAACCGGCTGGTGGCGGAGATCCTGGCGGCGAGCGACGCCATCTCCAGCCTGTTCCGGGAGTACCGCCTCTGTTCCCGGGGGATCCTGTCGGTGGCCGACGCGGTCAAGGAACTGGGGCAGAAATTCACCAGGGTGCGGGTGGTGGCGCGCCAGCAGGAGCTGCTCCTGGCCGCCCGCCGCCACGGCCAGGACACGACCGGGCCAATGGTCGATCCGGCCGAGGTGGAGCGGCGGGTCACCCTGGAACTGTCCGAGACCATCGGCATCGGCTGGTCCGCGTTCATGGAGGTGCTGCAGGACATCGAGATGGGCCGGGAAACCGCCCGCCAGGCCAAGGACACGCTGGTGCGCGCCAACCTGCGACTGGTTATCTCGGTGGCCAAGAAGTACATGAACCGCGGCCTGCAGTTGCCCGACCTGATTCAGGAAGGCAACATCGGCCTGATGAAGGCGGTGGACAAGTACGACTACAAGCGCGGCTACAAGTTCTCCACCTACGCCACCTGGTGGATCCGCCAGGCCATCACCCGCAGCATCGCCGACCAGGGGCGCACCATCCGCCTGCCGGTGCACATGATCGAGACGATCAACCGCCTGCTGCGCTTTTCCAAGGATTTCCAGCGGGTCGAAAGCCGCGAGCCCACTCCCGAGGAGATGGCGGCGCAACTCGGCACCGACGTCGACAGGGTGCAGGTGGCCCTGAAGACGGCCCGGGATGCGATTTCCCTCGACGCCCCGGTGGGCGACGAGGAGGACGCCATGCTCAGCGATTTCATCGAGGATCACGCCCAGCCGGACCCGCAGGAGCAGTCCATCACCGAAAGCCTCAAGCGCTGCCTGTGCAGGGTGATGGGCTCGCTCACGCCGCGCGAGGAGAAGGTGCTGCGCATGCGCTACGGTATCGAGATCGGCTGCGACCACACCCTGGAAGAGGTGGGCCAGTGCTTCTCCGTGACCAGGGAACGGATCCGCCAGATCGAGGCGCAGGCGCTCAAGAAGCTCCGCCACCCGTCGAGAAGCCAGGATCTGCAGGCGTTCATCAGGGAATAGGCTAACCTTGACGCTCTGCGCCCACGCCGAGGACTGGCTGACCCTGTCCTTTTTGCCCGGTCTGGGCTGCGTGCTCATCGGCCGGCTGGTCGACGAGGCGGGCGGACCGGTGGAGGCGCTGGGGCAGCTGACCGGCGGTTCCGGCCGGCGGGACCGTCCTGGCCGGCCGAGCTTCGACCGGGGCCAGCTGGACGCGGCCCGGCAGCGGGCGCAACGCGAGATCGACCTGCTCACCCGCGCCGATATCTCCCTGGTCGCCTGCACCTGTACCGCCTTTCCCGCACCCCTCCGCACCATTGCCGACTGCCCCGTGCTTCTCTCCTGCCGGGGTGACCTGGACTGCCTCGCCCAGCCGGCGGTGGCGGTCATCGGTTCCCGCGCGGCCAGCGACTACGGTCGGCGGGTCGCCGCCATGCTGGCCGGCGAACTGGCCGGCCGAGGCCTGACCGTGGTCTCCGGGGCGGCCTACGGCATCGATGCGGCCGCCCATCGCGGCGCGCTCGCGGCCGGCGGCAGGACCGCGGCGGTGCTCGGCTGCGGCGTCGACGTGGCCTACC
>JAGODN010000215.1 GCA_017998195.1 Desulfobulbus sp.
AACTCTCCAGTTCATTATCCTAGCCAATCACAACTCGATTGGACTATCATCCAATTCAAAACCAAATACTTCTTGGCCCGCTCGTTTACTGTTCAGTTTTCAAAGATCAATTCTTGTGAGCGCTTGGTGCGCCATGCTGCACTTGTTATTTTAGCAGCTTTTGTTTTTCTTGTCAAAAGAAAAATTATTCCGCCAGCCTTTTTTTTACCGGCTCAACGCTGGTGAACCAAGGCGGCGAGGCGGATATTTACTCTGATTGCCGGGGAGCGTCAATGAAAAATTTGTTTCTTGATTCGTTTTCCACGCCCGGCGGGAACGCAGTATTCGTTAACTAACTGTTGTTCCCTGTGAAAGAAAACTGAGCCCTTCCTCTTTACGCTGCGGCCAACCAGGCCTCCAGGGTTTTGACGATCTTCTCGGCCTGAGCCCGGCTGGAAATATTGAACTTGGACTTGGCCAGAAACTGCCCGTTCCTTTTTTGATAACGTCGTATGGTGAACTTATCTGGGCCGTAGGTTCCGGTTTGCCGGTCGTATTCCTGATAGCGAAAAAGGACAGTCGCCCAGGCTCCCCTGCTCAGGACTTCCCGGTCCAACTCTTTGACGACGAGAACGCCGTCCTCCTCGTAGTTGATGGTCAGGCCTTCGATATCTTCAGACATGCAGTTCCTCAATCGTTGCGCCCGGAAGGCCGGGCAGAGAATCCCGGGTTCAATCCAGCAGGTCGAACTGGTCGGTCGATGCATAGCACATGGGACAGACCCATGCCTCCGGCAGGTCCGAAAAGGCTGTTCCGGGCGGCACACTGTTCATCGGGTCGCCCGCGGCCGGATCGTAGATATACCCGCAGTTGGCGCAGATATGGCGTTCGGTGGTGGTTTCAGACATCTTCCTATACCGCGAAATATTTTGCCTGGGGGTGATGGACGACGATGGCCGAGGTGGTCTGCTCGGGGACCATCTGCATGTTTTCGGTGAGGGTGACGCCGATGGTCTCGGGCTTGAGAAATTCGAACAGGGGCCGGTGCACATCCAGGTCCGGGCAGGCCGGATAGCCGAAGCCATACCGGGATCCCTGGTACTGTTGGGTAACGGCGTCCTGAACATCCCCCAGCCCCGCTCCTATGCCCAGTTCCCGGCGCATGACTGCGTGCCAGTACTCGGCCAGGGCGTCCGTTACCTCGACACTGAAGCCGTGCAGCATAAGGTAGTCATGGTAGGCGTTTTCCCGGTACAGCCGGGCGGTTTCCTCGCCGATAAGGGCACCGATGGTCACGACAAAAAAACCGGCCACGTCCCCGCCCTCTTCGGCCGACTTGAAATAATCGGCAATGCACAGGAAAGGCGGCTCCCCCTGCCTGGGGAAGGTAAACACATACTCCCTCCCCTCGGCCTCGACGTGCAAATCGTTTTCCCTGGAGTGGCAGCGGAAATACCCGTAGGACACCCTGGGCTGGATCCAGCCTGCCGCCACGGCCCGGTGCTGCAGGTCTTGGTAGAGCGGGTGCACCGTGCCGTCGATCAGCTGGCGATACTCCTGGGCCGACATCTTGCCGCGTCGGTAGCCCCACCGGCCGCGGAACAGGGCCTGGGTGTTGACCAGCGGGAAGAGTGCCTCCGGATCGATATCCTGCACGTAACGCCGGCCGATGAACGGCGGTTCGGGGACCGGGTTGCTTCGCTCCACCACCGCGTCGCGCACCCCGGGTTTCATCGGCTGGACCGCGACCGCACTGTCATAGCGGGTCGATTGCAACCGTCCTTCCTCGAACTCGCGCACCGCCTTCAGGCCGGCAAAGGCATCGCTGCAGTAGACCACTGGACCCGGATAGTTCGGCACACAGGATTCGGCGACGAACTTCGGGGTCAGCGCCGCCCCGCCCAGCAGCACCGGCACGGTCAGGCCGGCGTCACGGTACTGGGGCAGCGATTCCTGCATGACGATCGCCGATTTCACCAGGAGGCCGCTCAGGCCGACGAGATCGACCCGAAGTTCCCGGGCCTTTTCGATCACTGTTTCGGCCGGCACCTTGATACCGAGGTTGTAGACCGTGTAGCCGTTGTTGGAAAGGATGATGTCCACCAGGTTCTTGCCGATGTCGTGGACATCCCCCTGGACCGTGGCGAGCAGGATCCGGGTGGCGCTACCGCCGTCGGTGCGGTCCATGAACGGTTCGAGCAAAGTGACCGACCCCTTCATGACCTCGGCCGACTGGAGCACGAACGGCAGCAGGATCTCGCCCTTGCCGAACAGTTCGCCCACGTGGCGCATGGCCGGCACCAGGATCTGGTTGATGATGTCGATGGGTCTGAACCGTTCCCGCAGGATGGCGAGCAGATCCTCCAGGCCGTCCTTGTCGCCGTTCAGCACCTTGTGGAAGAGCTGCTGCTCGGGCGGCTTGGTCGATTCCTGCTCCTCGTCCTCGGCGGTGTTCGATGCCGTGCTGAAGTGGTCGATGAACCGCATCAACGGGTCCTTTTCTCCCGCCACCTGCCGGTTGTGCAGGAGGTCCAGGCAGACCTGCCGGTCCTCGGTTGAAATCCGGGCAAGGGGCAGCACCCGGGCCGCATCGACGATGGCCGCATCGAGTCCGGCTGCCACCGCCTCGTGCAGGAACACGGAATTGAGGATGCGTCGGGCGGCCGGGGCCAGGCCGAAGGAGATGTTGCTCACCCCGAGTACACTCAGGCACCCGGGCAACTCCGCCTTGATCCGGCGTATGCCCTCCAGGGTTTGCAGGGCCGCGTCGCGCAGGGTGTTGTCGCCGGAACCGACGGTGAAGGTCAGGCAGTCGAAGAGCAGATCCTCGGGCCGCAGGCCGCACTCGTCCACCGCTATGGTATGGATGGCCCGAGCGACCCGCAGTTTGTCGTCCGCACTCATGGCCATGCCCCGCTCGTCGATGGTCAGGGCGACCACCGCGGCGCCGTATTTCTTCGCCGCCCGGCAGACCCGGCGGATGTTCACCCCGCCGTCCTCGAGGTTGATGGAGTTGACGATCGCCCGGCCGGGGTAGATCCGCAGGCAGGCCTCGATGACCTCCGGGGTGGTCGAGTCGATCATCAGCGGCGCCTTGAGCCCACCCGCGCACAGGCGCACCAGCGTGGTCAGGTCGGCCATCTCGTCGCGGCCGGCGTAGGCGGTGCACAGGTCGATGATGTGCGCGCCCTTCTGTTCCTGCTCGACCGCGATCTTGAGACAGGACTCGTAATCGTCGGCGAGCAGCAGTTCGCGGAACTTTTTCGAGCCGTTGGCATTGGCCCGCTCACCGATCAAAAGCGGCGGGATCTCCTGCTGCAGTTCGACCGCCTGGTAGAGACTGGCAACCGACGGCTTCATCGCACCACCTCCCGGTGCGCCGGCCGCACCCCGTCCAGTTCCGCGACCAACCTCCGGATGTGGGCGGCAGTGGTACCGCAGCAGCCGCCGACCACGCTCACCCCGTACTCGGTGACGAAGCGTTTCATCTCGCGGGCATAGGCCTCCGGGTCAAGCGGGTAGCAGGTGCGGCCGTCGACCACCTCGGGCAGCCCCTGGTTGGGCACGCAGGAAATGCGGCCCGGCCAGTTGCGGCTCAGGTAGCGGATGTGCGACTCCATGTCCTGCGGGCCGGTGGCGCAGTTGAGGCCAAAGGAAAACAGCGGGTACGGCTCGAAGGTGACCGCGGCCGCGGCGATGTCCGAACCGACCAGCATGGTGCCGGTGCGTTCGATGGTCACCGACACCATCACCGGGATGTCCGCCCGCAACGCCTCGAGCGTTTCGTAGCAGGTGGTGACCGCGGTCTTGATCTGCAGCAGATCCTGGCAGGTTTCGATGATGATCAGGTCCACCCCGGCCTCGATCAGGGCGCGCAGCTGCTCCTCGTAGGCCCGGGCCAGGGTGTCCACCGGGATGTGGCCGAGGGAGGGCAGCTTGGTGCCCGGGCCGACCGAGCCGGCGATGTAGGTGTCGGGCTTGCCGCCGATGGCCCGGCGGGCGTTGTCCACTGCGGCCCGGTTGATGGCAGCCACCCGGTCCTGCAGCCCGTACTCCTCGAGCACGATCCGGTTGGCGCCGAAGGTGTTGGTTTCGATGACCATGGCGCCGGCCTCGACAAAGGCAGCGTGGAGTCGGACGATGGTCTCCGGGGCGGTCAGGTTGAGCAGTTCGTTGCAGCCCTCCCGCCCTTCCCAGGCAGACATCGGGATGATCATTTCCTGAAGATTGGTGCCGCAGGCGCCGTCCAGGATCAGGACCGCGTGGTCGTGTGGTCGCATTCGTTCGCTCGTCGGGATGGGTCAAATGGGAACCGGAAAAAACAGGACAGCGGGACGATCCTGCCGCTCCGCCGGGGCTGACTGTCCCCCGCAATTGCCACGATCATCCCGTTCCTGCAACCAGAAAATGGGCTCGGCCCGCACCGCGCGGGCCCGGACAGGGCCGCGGGCGAGGAGATTCTTGTCAAACCGCGGTTTTTTTTCTACAGTGCGGCGGTCTCAGACTTTCTCATTCCTTCTCACAGGTTATTGCCATGTCCCGATCAATCGCCGGCATCGTCCTTGCCGCCGGCAAAGGTACGCGAATGAAGTCCGAGCGCGCCAAGGTGCTCCACGAGGTTTTCTTTCGGCCGATGGTCCACCACGTGCTCGACGCGGTCACGGACGCCGGTACCGACCGCTGCGCGGTGATCGTCGGCCACCAGCGCGAGGCGGTGTGCGCGGCCCTGGCCGGTTACGCGGTCACCCCGGTGGTCCAGGAAGAACAACTGGGCACCGGCCACGCGGTGCGCTGCGCCGAGGCGGCCTGCGCCGGCGCGGACCTGGTGCTCATCCTCTGCGGCGACACGCCGCTCATCCGCGCCGAGACCCTGCGGGCGCTGATCGAGGCCCACCACCGCCACGGGGCGACCCTCACCCTGATGAGTACCCCGGTCGAGGAACCCTTCGGCTACGGCCGGATCCTGGTC
>JAGODN010000216.1 GCA_017998195.1 Desulfobulbus sp.
GCGGAGGATGGCGGTGTCGCAGCAGCGGACGCGGATGGCGTCCATGGCCGCGCTCAGGCTCCGCTGCCGTTCGCGGCCCGGGTCGGCCGGGGCGAACAGGGAGAGTTGGCGCACCGGGTGGAGCAGCCGGTCGCAGCACAGGGCCAGGGTGCGCAGCCGGGTGCGCCGGTGCCAGGCCCGGTACAGGGCGGTGCGGGCCAGCTGTTCGAGCGCGCAATCGTCGTCCACCGGCAGTGTGCTCGTGGCCTGGCGGACCACGGCCAGGCCGTCGGTGTAGACGAGCTGCACCCCGACCCGCCGGCAGCCGAGGCCGCGGCCGCGCAGCCCGCCGCCCGCCTGCTGCACCAGCGCGGCCAGGGCGCTGCGCACGAGGCGCTCGTCGTTGCTGTCCGGGGCAAAGGTGTGCCGGTACTGGAGGTCGGCGCGGCCCGTCCCGGCCGGCACCACCGGGGTCGGATCCACGCCGCGCACGGTCTGGTGGATGTGGCGGGCGCGGCCGTCGCAGAGCACGGCCAACTCGGCCACGGACAGGGCCGCGGCCTGGTGCACCCGGCGGATGTTCACCCGGCCGAGGCGATCCAGGTCTCCGGGCAGCAGGCCGGGCAGCAGCGGCAGCGGCAGGGGGGCGAGGAAGGCGGTCTCGGCGCCGCCGGCCACGAGGTACTCGCCGCAGGGCTTGACCAGCCGGCTGGCCACCTTGGCGAGCAGCTTGTTCTGGGCCACGGACCAGATGGGATCGAGGCCGAGATCCTGGCGCAGGGTGGTGCGCAGCCGCCGGCCGATGTCCGCCGGCTGGCCGAACAGCCGCCGGGTGCCGCTCACGTCCAGGTAGAGGTGACCCTGGCCGTCGGCCGGCTCGACCAGCGGCGTGTAGTGCAGGGCGTGCTCCAGGCAGCGGCCCAGCGCCCGCCGGTACAGCTCCGGCCGGGGCGGCAGGACGAGCGCGGCCGGGCAGCGGCGGCGCGCCAGGGCGAGCACCATGCCCTTGCGCACGCCGTCCGCGTAGGCCTCGTCGCTCATGTCGTAGACCACGGCGCGGGCCGCCGGCTCGGCGATGACCAGCGCCCTGGTGCGCAGGGTGCGATCGAGCAGCCGTTCCACGGCCACGGGGAAATCGGCGATGTTGAGGTGGAGGATGACCCGTTCCATGCGGCCATTGTACAGTTATGTACAGGCAATGTAAATATGGAACAGGGGGCTACTGAACATCGCCGGCCCGGGATGACCGGGCAACCGGGGCGACCGCCCGGGCAAAAAAAGGGCCGGCCCTGACCGCGCGGGTCAGGGCCGGCCTTGGTGCCGGTGTCCGGCCGGAGCGGCCTTGGGGGGAGGGTTCAGCGCTGGCAGGTCAGGGTTTTTCGCCGATCCGCACGGTGGCGGTCTGCGGCGCGCCGTCGCGGAGGAAGCGGACCTGCAGGCTGCTGCCCGGCCGGGCCAGGGCGATGCGGTTGCGCACCTCGGTCGCACTGGTCACCGGTGCGCCGTCCAGGGCCACGAGCACGTCGCCCTGGCGCAAGCCGGCGCGCCGGGCCGGCGAGGAACCGTCCACCTCGTGCACCAGCGCGCCCGTGGCCGGGCCGTCGCCGAGGTCGCCGTCCTTCAGGGCCGCGCCCAGCCAGCCGCGGACCACCCGGCCGTCGGCGCGCAGCCGCTCGGCGATCACCCGGGCCATGTTCACCGGGACCGCGAAGCCGATGCCGGAGCCGCCGCCGTTCTGGGCGACAAAGGCGGTGTTCACGCCGATCACCCGCCCCTGCGCGTCCACCAGCGGCCCGCCCGAATTGCCCGGGTTGATGGCCGCGTCGGTCTGGATGAAGTCCTCGTAGTCGCTGATCCCTAAGCTGTGCCGGCCAATGGCGCTGACAATGCCCGCGGTCACGGTCTGCACCCGCTCGAGCGGCGCGCCCACGGCAATGGCCCAGTCGCCGGCGCGCAGCGCGGCCGAATCGCCCCAGGCGACCACGGGCAGGTTGCGGCCGTCGATGCGCAGGAGCGCCAGGTCGGACTGCGGGTCCGTGCCGACGATCTCCGCCCGCAAGCTCCGCCGGTCGGCGAACACCACGCTCACCTGCTCGGCCCGGGCGACCACGTGGGCATTGGTGAGGATGTAGCCATCGCTGTCGATGACAAAACCCGAGCCGCGGCCGTAATGGCTGCGCTCCTCGGGCTTGCCGGTGCGGGGCGCGGGCTGGTCGTCACCGAAGAATTCGCGCACCAGCTTGTCCTCGAAGAAATCCGGCGAGCCGCTCCCGGCCGCCTCCTTGTCCTGGTGCTTGACCACGCTCAGGTGGACCACCGCGGGCTTGACCCGTTCGACCAGGTCGGCGAACCCCTCCCGGGGCGGGGCGGCTCCGGCCGCGACCATCGGCCGCCAGGCCAGGACCGGGACCAGGCAGAGGAAGAGCAGGATCAGGAAACGGCGCAGGGGTCGGTGCATGGGCGTGTCTCGGTGCGGGAAAGGGCAGGGGGATCGGCGGCAAAGAACACGGTCCCGACCGCGTGCACGAGACGCGGCCGGGACCGGAGGGACCGGAAAACCGGGCGGGACCGCTTACAGGGCTGTCTCCAGGATGGCGCGGCTCACCGCCGGGGTGACCTCGCGTTTCTCGCCGAGCGCGGTCATGCCGTGCGCCTCCAGGGCGGCGACCAGCGGGTCGATGTGCGCGGCCGTCACCCCGTAGTCGGTGAGCCGGGTGTGGACGCCCAGGCTCTCGAAGAAGGCGCGGGTCTGTTCGATGGCCCGGTCGATGCGCTCGTCCTCGCTGCCCGCGGTCAGGTGCCACACCCGCTCCGCGTACTGGAGCAGCTTGGCCCGCTTCTGTTCGCGGCGCACGGTCCACACCGCCGGCTGGAGGATGGCGAGCGTCTTGCCGTGATCGATACCGAACATGGCGGTCAGTTCGTGGCCGATCATGTGGGTGGTCCAGTCCTGGGGCACGCCGGCGCCGATCAGGCCGTTGAGGCCATTGGTGGCGCACCACATCAGGTTGGCGCGGGCGTCGTAGTCGGTGGGATTGGCCAGGGTGACCGGGCCGATCTCGATCAGGGTCTGGAGGATGCCCTCGGCCACCCGGTCCTGGAAGCGGCCCTCGGCCGGCACGGTCACGTACTGTTCCACCGTGTGGATGAAGGTGTCGACAACGCCGTTGGCCACCTGGGTGGGCGGCAGGGTGAAGGTCAGGGTCGGGTCGAGGATGGAGAACTTGGGGAAGACCAGCGGGCTGAAGATCGGGTACTTGCCGGCGCCGTGGCTGATCACGCCGCCGTGGTTCATCTCCGAGCCGGTGGCCGGCAGGGTGACCACCGTGCCCAGCGGCACGGCCCCGGCCACCGGCACCGGCTTGAAGCCGTGCTGGAGCAGGTCCTCGCAGTTGTCCCCGTGGTTGGCCGCCAGGGCCACGAACTTGGTGCCGTCCATGACCGAGCCGCCGCCCACGGCGAGCAGGAAGTCGATCTGCTCGTCGCGCACCACCTTGACCGCGCGCATCAGGGTGGAGTAGCGCGGGTTGGGCTCGATGCCGCCGAACTCCACCACCTGGCGGGCGCCCAGGTTCTGGTGGACCTTGTCCAGGGTGCCGAACTTTTTCACGCTGCCGCCGCCGAACAGCACCAGCACCTTGGCCTCCGGGGGCACGAGCCGGCCCAGCTGGGTGATGCGGTCCTTGCCGAAGACGATGCGGGTGGGGTTGTAGTATTCGAAATTGAACATGGACGGTCTCCTTGGCTGTGAGGGGATCGGGCGGACGGCGCGCGGTGCCGGAACGGGGCCGGCAAGGGTCCGCCTGCGGATGCGGTTCGGGCGGTGCGGGCGACTATACCATTGACCGGCCGGGATGAAAAGGCACACCGTGGGGGATGGCCGGCCCGGGTGGCTGATCCGGCGGCCGGAAGCGGGGGCTGGCCCGGTGCGGGCCCGTTTTCCGGAACCGGCCGGCCGGGTTGACAGTCCGCGCCGGCAGGGGCTAGAGTGGCGGCCGAACCCTGATCCAGCCGCTTTTCCCGGGAGGAACGCATGACCCAGCACACGATCGTTTTTTTCTCGCCCGCCGGCACCACCCGCCGGGTCGCCCATCACCTCGAACGCTGCCTGGCCGAACACGGCGTCACCGCGCGCCTGGTGGATCTCGGCGTGCCCGCCGGCGGCCCGGTGCCCGCCGACCGGCTTGGTTTGGACCGCCCCTCCTGCCTGTGGATCGGCTCGCCGGTCTACTGCGACCACGCCCTGCCGCTGGTGGCCGAGTGGATCGAGGGACTGCCGCATTCGACCCGCGGCTTTGCCGTGCCCTTTGTCACCTGGGGCGGGGTGTCCAGCGGCCTGGCCCTGCCGGAGCTGGCCGAAGCGCTCCAGGCCAGGGGGTTCCAAACCGTGGGTGCGGCCAAGGTGCTGGCCGAGCACTCGTCTCTGTGGGCGGCCGCGGAGCCGCTCGGCGCCGGACGCCCGGATGCGGCTGACCTGGCGCAGGTGCGTGAGTTGGTCGCGGCCGTGGTCGCGAACCTCGGGCAGGCCGCGCCTGCGCCGCTTGACCTGCGGCGGCTCGACTACCTCTCGCCCTCGCTGCGCACCGAGGCGGCATCGAAGAGCCTGGCCAAGGCCAAGTCCATGATGCCCGCACCCCGGGCCGTCGAAACCCGCTGCACCCGGTGCGGCGAATGCGCTGCCGCCTGCCCGGTGGGGGCGATCACCCTGGATCCCTACCCGGTGATGGCCGAGCACTGCGTGCGCTGCCAGCAGTGCGTGCGCATCTGTCCGGAAGGCGCCTTCCCCCACGACCCGGCCGCCACCGCCATCCGTATTGTGGCCATGGCCGCGGCCAGCGACGAGGACAAGGTCACTCGCGTCTTCTGCTGACCCCGCCCCGCCCTCCGGCAGTCCACCACCACGCCCCGACGGTTGTTCGGGGCGTTTTTTTTATCCGCTGGCCGTGGACAGCGGCGGGGAGTGTGG
>JAGODN010000217.1 GCA_017998195.1 Desulfobulbus sp.
CCACCGTGGTGCTGCTGAAGGCCGCCTCCGTGGACATGACCGGGGCCCGGCCCACGGTCACCAGGTAGAGCAGGCAGGCGGCCATGGACACGCCCAGGGCATAGGGAAAAGGCTGGCGGATGATCATATTGCTGAACATGAGAATCACCGCAATACCGCTGTAATAGTGGACAACGTTGGGGTGACGGCTGAGCACCATGAACAGGCTCAGGCTGGCCAGGCTGAGCAGCAGCAGGCCGGCCGCCACCGGCTCGAGCAGGCGGGCGCCGCCCTTGCGCCGGGTACACCAGATGCCGGCAAGGATGGCCGGAGTGACCACCAGCAGGCGGACGATGAGCGCAATCGGAAAGATGTCCGGAAGGATGAACCAGTCGCAGACAATGAACAGGTCGTAGCAGACCAGGGCGAGCACGGCGAGCGCGGCGTAGCGCCGGCGCCGGCTGGGGAAGATGAACAGCCGGTAGATGCGCTCGAGTTCGGCCGGGAACCGGAACGAACGGCCGCCGGCGCGCAGGCTGCGCTGCAGCAGCGGCTCGAGTTTTTCCAACTCCGACAGGTTGTCGGCGGGATTGGCGTGCATGGGCGAAACTCCCCCCGGTGGCAAGGTGGGCAGGTGGCGCACTGTAGTCCTCCCGCGCCGCACCGGTCAAGGTCATCCTGTCCCGGCCGGATGGAAATGAGCGCAGCGCGGCAGGGAGCGCAAGTCTGCCCCGGTTGATCTCCGCCGAAGCGGACGGCTGTCGCTCAGGTTCCGGCCAGGGCGAGGATGGCCTGGCCGTAGGCCGCTTGCAGCTGCTCCAGGTAGGCGCCGTCGATCGGCCCCTTCCAGGTGGTCACCCGGAAGAACCGTTTGGGGATGGTGATGGCCGCGGGCGTAAACCCCGTGGCCAGGCGCATCCGCCAGCGCAACTGCTGCACGCGGGCGCCGAGCGCGTCCAGGTCGCCGGCCAGACGGGCGCAGCCGAGCGAGGCCAGACATTCGCCGAGCACCTCGTCGGTGTACACCGAGCGCGCGAACAGACAGGCGACCATGGAGGTGAGCACCACCCGGCCGGCCTCGTCGTCGACCAGGAAGCGCACCGCCTTGTCCAGGTCCCGGTCCGCATGCTGCTGGTCGTAGCCGTAGGCGCCGGTATCCAGGTGCGAGTGACGGAAGCCCAGGCTCTGGGCCGCGAAAAAGGTCTCGCCGGTGGCGTAGCCGGCCATCTCCTGGCCGAGCACGCAGGCGAACTCGGCACCGCCGTACTCGCGGGATGCGGCCAGGGTGCCCCGACCCAGGGCTGCGTAGAAGGGGTTGACCGCGCCGGCCAGGTGGCGGATGGCGCGGAGCAGACCGATGCTGTTGCCGAAGGCGAGGGGTTCGATGGTCTGCTGCGGGCCGACGAGCCCCTGTTCGCTCGCCTCGGTGGCCCAGGCCAGGGCCACGCCGGTCGACATGGCGTCCAGGCCGGCCTGTTCGGCGGCATCGAGCAGCTTGAGCACCGCGGCCGTGTCGGTCACACCGAGCATGCTGCCGAGCGCGAAGATCGGCTCGTAGTCGTAGGCCACCTGGCGATAGAGGAAGCGATGCTCGTCCATGAACCGCTCGCGCACATAGCCCACGTGGATGCAGCCCACCGGGCAGCCGGCGCAGGCCGAGTTGCGCAACAGGGTGCGGTCCGCGAACTCCTGGCCGGAGATCCGATCGATGGCCGGGTCGCTGGTGGCCTGCAGGTTGCGCCAGGGCAGGGAGCGGAGATCGTCGAGCGACTCCAGGTTGGCCGCGGTGCCCAGGTCGTGGTACTTCTTCATCATGCCCCTGGCGGTGACAGTGGCGTACACCCCGGCGAACAGGTCGTTGTAGGTTTTGCCCTCGGGCAGGTGGAAGTCCGCATCCCCGCCGATGACCACCGCCTTGAGCCGTTTCGCGCCCAGGGCCGCGCCGCCGCCCATGCGGCCGAAGTGGCGGTAGGTGTCGACGTTGATGTTGGCCATGGGCACCATCCGCTCGCCGGCCGGACCGATGCGCAGGATGGTGCGGTGCCCCGAACCCGGGGTCATGCGCCGGAGCAGCCGGCCGCTTTCCTGCACCTCCATGCCGGCGAGAAACCCGGCCGACCGGAGCCTGAAGTGGCGGCTGCCGATGTCGAGGAAGCTGGTGGTGTCGGCCCGGCCGACGATCACCAGCGCGTCCAGGTCGGCGAAGCGCAGGGCCAGGGCGCTGCGGCCGCCGGCGTGGCTCTCGGTGTACTGGTCGTGGTAGGGCGACTTGAAGGCGAACACGGTCTTGCTCATCAGCGGGAAGGCGCCGGTGAGCGGGCCGATGGCCAGGATGAGCGGCTGGTCGGGGTGGTCCCAGGGCGCCTCGGGCCGGCCGTAGCGGGCGAACAGCCGGGCCGCGAGCCCGGAGCCGCCGGCCACCTCGTCGCGGCCGTCCTCGAGCACCACCGTGCCCCGGCCGGTACTTACATCGGCGACGAGCACGCGGAAATGGTCGCGGATCATCGTTCCTCCTCCCTGGTCACAGCCTTCTCGACCATCTCCAGGCAGTCGTGCGGGCAGAAGGCCACGCAGCGGCCGCAGTGGAGGCAGACGAACGGTTCGCCGCCCTGGTCGAGAAAAACCGCCTCCACCGGGCAGGCGGCGGCGCACTGGCCGCAGCGGATGCACAGTTTTTTGCGGACAATCACGCCGCCGCCGGGTCGGGGCGCAAAAGCCCCGGTGGGACAGGCCGCGGCGCAGGGCGGCGGGTCGCAGGCCAGGCAGCGCCTGGCCTCGAAGGCCCCGGTCAGGCCGCCGGCGGACTGGATGCGGATGCCGGCCGTGTCCCAGGACAGCCGCCGGTGCACCAGCCGGGCGCAGGCGAGCGAACAGGAATGGCAGCCGATGCAGCGCTCCATGCGCGGCGCGTCAAGCTGTTTCATGGGTGGTTCTCCTCATCCGCACCGGACAGGCGCGGCGTCATTCCGGCAGACCGGTGATATATATCTGCCGCGCTTCCAGGCCGCGCACCAACTCCTGCCGCGCCCTGGACTTGCTCCTGATCTGCAGTTCCAGCCACGAGCGCCATTCCTCCCGTTTTTTCGCCCGTTCCGAACCGTCCGTGAGCGGCGGGCTGCTGTCGAGCTGCACCCGGGCCTGCTGGATCTCTTCGCTCAGCCGGTCGTAGTGCTCCTGAAAGACCGCCAGATCCTTGACCGTGGCGTAATCGATGGTCACCGCGGCCGGGTTGGCCGTGGACGCTGTGTCATTCATGCTCGTCCCCCCTGTGGTGTTCAGCGAATCGTTCCCTGTTCCCCGCAAGAGTAAAAAAAACCGTGGAAAATGCGAGCATTTTCCACGGCGTGCGGCTCCCGGCAGGCCGGGGAAGAGGATCGCGGGCGGATCAGGCGTTGTGCAGCCGCACCCAGGCGACGAAGCGGTCCATCCAGCCCTGGAGGAAGGCGCGGCTGTTCGCGCCGATATTACCGTCCGCATCGATCAGCCCCTCCTGCCATTGCAGGTACACCTCGGGTGCGCCCAGGGTGGGCACATCGAGGATGGCGAGTACGCTGCGCAGGTGCTGCTGGGCCAGGGCCGTGCCGATCACGCCCACGGACACGCCGATCACGCCCGCCGGCTTGCCGGCCCAGGAGTTCCGGCCATAGGGCCGCGAGGCGTGGTCGATGGCGTTTTTGAGCACGCCCGGGAACGAACGGTTGTACTCCGGGGTGAGGAAGAGCAGCCCCTGGGCGGCCTCGATCTCACTTTTGAGCCGCTTGACCGCGGGCGCCTGGTTGGCGTCGTCGTCCTGGTTGTAGAGCGGCAGGTCGCCGATCTCCACCTGCCTGAAGGTGAACTCCGGCGGTGCGAGTTTCGCCAGCGCACCTGCCAGGGCACGGTTGTAGGAATCCTTGCGCAGGCTGCCGACGACAACGGCGATCTGGTACTGGGACATGGGGCACTCCTTGGTTGTGTGTTCAGGGGAAGCGGGACAGGTCGCGCCGGCACAGGGCATACGCTTGCACACGGGCTGGAATCGGGGCGTTGACGCGTCCCGGTGATGGCCATACCTTGTTGACGGAAGCCGCGATTGTCAAGAACGGTTCCGGCGCGCAGGCCGCGGCTCCTCGTCCCCGGACCATGCCGGGCTGGGCGAAACGCGCGTTTTTGAGTATGCTGCCCACATGCGCGGCCACGGCCGTGATCATCCTATTTCCTGCCCGCTGTTCCCGGAGGTTTTCCGTCATGCGCTGCCCTGTTTTCCCGATCCCCGGACCGGCCGGACGCACCCTGGCCGCTGTTGTTTCCCTGCTCGTGTGTGCGCTGCTGTGGACCCTGCCGGCCGATGCGGCTGAGGCCGACAGGCCGATGCGCATCGTTTCGCTCAGTCCGCTGCTCACCGAAAACGTCTTTCTGCTCGGCGCGGGCGAGCGGCTGGTGGGCAACACCAGCTACTGCACCAAGCCCGAGGCGGCCAAGGCCGTGGCCAAGGTCGGCTCGGTGATGGAGTTGAGCATCGAGCGGATCATCGGCCTGCGGCCCGACCTGGTCCTGGCCATCAACCTGAGTCCGCCCCAGCAGGTGGCTCAACTGGAGCGGCTCGGCCTGCGCGTGCACACCTTCCACCAGCCTGACTCGTTCGCCGAGATGTGCGCCCAGTTCCTCGAACTGGGCGCCCTGCTCGGCCGCGAAGAGCGGGCCCGGGAGATCGTCGACGAGGCCGCGCGCCGGACCGAGGCGGTGCGCATTGCCACCGCGGACCTGCCCCGACGCAGGGTCTTTCTCCAGGTGGGCGCCAATCCCCTCTTTTCCTCGGTGCAGGACTCGTTCACCCACGAGTACATGGTGCTCGGCGGTGGCGAGAACATCGCCGGCGACCGCCGCTCCGGGGCCATGACCACGGAACAGGTGCTC
>JAGODN010000218.1 GCA_017998195.1 Desulfobulbus sp.
CTCCACCACCGGCTCCTCCAGCCTGGTCAACACCCAGCCCTTCCTCGCCACCCACAAGGGCGTTTCCCTGAGCGTGGCCCATAACGGCAACCTGGTCAACTCCATCGCCCTGCGCCGCCACCTGGAGCAGCAGGGCTCGATCTTCCAGACCGCCATGGACAGCGAGATCGTCATCCACCTGATGGCCCGCCACCTGGACCGCGGCCTGCAGGAGGCGATCAAGACCACCTTCTCGTGCATCCAGGGGGCCTATTCGCTGTTGCTCATGACCCAGGACACCATGATCGCGGTGCGCGACCCCAACGGTTTCCGGCCGCTGTGCCTGGGCGTTCTCGAAAACGGCGCCCACGTGGTCGCCAGCGAGACCTGCGCCCTGGACCTGATCGAGGCCGAGTACCTGCGCGAAATCGAACCGGGCGAGGTGCTCATCATCAACGACCAGGGGCTGACCTCGCTCTTTCCCTGGGCGCCGGCGCAGAAGAGCTTCTGCATCTTCGAGCACGTCTACTTCGCCCGCCCGGACAGCGACGTATTCGGCTTCAACGTCTACCTTGCGCGCAAGCGCATGGGCGAGATCCTCGCCCGCGAGGCGCGGATCGAGGCCGACTTCGTCATGCCCTTCCCGGATTCCGGCAACTACGCGGCCATCGGTTATGCCAAGGCCTCGGGCATTCCGCTGGAGATGGGCATGATCCGCAACCACTACGTGGGCCGCACCTTCATCCAGCCGACCCAGACCATGCGCGACTTCTCGGTGCGGGTCAAGCTCAACCCGGTGCGCTCGCTGCTCACCGGCAAGCGGGTGATCATCGTCGAGGACTCCATCGTCCGCGGCACCACCGGCCGCAGCCGGGTGCGCTCGCTCCGCCGGGCCGGGGCGGCCGAGGTGCACATGGTGGTCAGCTGCCCGCCCACCCGCCACGCCTGCTACTACGGCATCGACTTCCCCTCCAGTTCCCAGCTGATCGCGGCCGACAACACGGTGGAGGGGGTCCGCGACTACCTCGGCCTCGATTCGCTCACCTACCTGAGCGTGGAGGGGCTGGTCGAGGCCACCGGCCTGAGCCGCGACCACTTCTGCCTGGCCTGCTTCACCGGCGAGTACCCGATCGAGCCGGACAAGACCTTCACCAAGGAAGCCTTCACCCGCTGCGGCTGCTGAACGGCCTCCGCACGCCATGGCCGGGATCGACATTGACACCTACCTGTGCAGCGGCTGCGCCACCTGCGTGGTCCTCTGCCCCCAGGCGTTCCGTCTGAGTCCGATCACCGGCAAGGCCGAACTCGTCGACCCGGACCAGGCGGTCACCGAGCGGGTGCGCGAGGCCGCGGTCTACTGCCCGGAACGCTGCATCCTCCTGCCCGACGAGGAGGCCACCGACACCCCGCCCTGAACCGGCCCGGCCGGATCCCGGTTTTTTCTTTGCCTGCCTCCCGGCCCGGTGTAGTCTGATCCGGGTCGCGCGCGCCGCCGACCGGCAATCCCGCACAGGAGGTCCCCATGGATCCGGCCCTGCTCCTCCCCTCGCCCGACGCCATCCCCGTGCCCTGGGGCTGGTTCCAGGCGCTGCTCCTCTTCACCTTTTTCTGCCACATCCTGCTCATGAACGTGATGCTCGGCACGGCCTGCATCGCCCTGGCCGGCCATTTCGGCACGGGCGGCGAGCGGGCGGCCGAAAGTCACCGGCTGGCCGGCGCCCTGCCCTTCACCATCGCCTTTGCGGTCAACTTCGGGGTGGCGCCGCTGCTCTTTGTGCAGGTGCTCTACGGGCAGTTCGTGTACGTCAGCTCCATCCTCATGGCCCGGTTCTGGCTGGCGGTGATCGTGCTGCTCATCGCCTCCTATTCCCTCGCCTACCTGTACAAGTACCGCCATGACCGGCTCGGTGGCTCCCGGCCGCTGGTGATCGGCCTGGTCACCCTGCTGCTGCTCACCATCGGCTTTGTCTACGTGAACAACTTCACCCTGATGCACCAGCTGCCGGGCTGGACCCGCTACTTCGACCAGCCGCACGGGGTGCTGCTCAACCTGGCCGACCGCACCCTGTGGCCGCGCTACCTCCATTTCATGCTCAGCGCCCCGGCCATCGGCGGACTGGCCCTGGCCCTCTACCACGCCTGGCGCCAGCGGCGCGGGGCCGAGGACGCGGAGGTGCAGATCCGCCGCGGCTGCCGCTGGTTCACCCACGCCACCCTGGTGAACGTGGCGGTGGGGCTGTGGTTCACCGCGGTGCTGCCCAAGGGGGTGCTGACCCTCTCCACCCCCACCGGTCTGTGGTTGACCCTGACCATTGTCGCCGGCCTGGTCACCACCATCCCGGCCCTGGTGTACGGCTTTCACGGCCGGCCGGTGGCGGCCACGGCCTGGACGCTTGCGACCGTGGCGCTCATGGTCGGGGCGCGCAGCCTGCTGCGCACCGCCCTGCTCGCCCCCTGGTTCTCGCCCGCTGACCTGGCGGTGGAGCCGGCCTGGTCGCCGCTCGCGGTCTTTCTCGTCTTCCTGGTCGCGGGGCTGGCGCTCATCGCCTGGATGCTGCGCTTCGCGGCCCGGGCCACCGCCTCCGGGGAGGCGCGGTCATGAACTACCCGGTCTGGCAGCTCGATGTGTTCGGCGGCGGCCTGTGGGTCATCCTCATCGCCGTGTTCCACGTCTACATCGCCCATTTCGCCGTGGGCGGCGGCCTCTTCCTGGTGCTCGCCGAGCGCAAGGCCCACCGCGAGAACAATCCGGCCATGCTCGACCATGTCCGCCGCCACGCCCGTTTCTTCCTGCTGGTGACCATGGTGCTCGGCTCCATGACCGGGGTGGGCATCTGGTTCATCATCGCCCTGCTCAACCCGGCGGCCACCTCGCTGCTCATCCACACCTTCGTCTTCGCCTGGGCCGCGGAGTGGGTGTTCTTCCTGGTCGAGATCGTCAGCCTGTTCCTCTACGCCTACACCTTCGGGCGCATGGCCGCAGGCCCCCACCAGCTGCTCGGCTGGATCTATTTCGGCGCGGCCTGGATGTCGCTGTTCCTCATCAACGGCGTCATCGATTTCATGCTCACTCCGGGCACCTGGCCCGAGGACCGGAATTTCTGGTCCGGGTTCTTCAACCCCACCTTCTGGCCGGCGCTCTCGTTTCGCACCTTCTTCGCCCTGATCATCGCCGGGCTGTTCGGGCTCATGACCGCGGCCTGGATCCGCGAGGAGCGGCTGCGCACCCGCATGGTCCGCTTCTGCGCCCTGTGGCTGCTCGCGCCGCTGGCCTTCTTCGTCGCCTCGGCCTGGTGGTACAAGGCGGCCCTGCCCCCGGAGGTGCAGGAGATGATCTTCCGGCGCATGCCCGAGATGCGCGCCATCCTGGACCGCTTCCTGCTGGGCGCGCCGGTCCTCCTGTTCGGCGGGCTGCTGCTCGTCCTGCGTCTGCCGGCGACCCTGGCCAGGACGCTCGCCGTGCTCCTGCTCCTCATCGGCCAGCTGTACATGGGGCTGTTCGAGTTCATCCGCGAGGGCGGCCGGCGGCCCTACATCATCCGCGACGTGATGTATTCCACCTCGATCCGCCCCGAGGACGAAGAGCGGCTGCAGCAGACCGGCGTGCTCGGCTCGGCCCGCTGGGTGCGCCACCGGGAGATCAGCGACGAAAACCGCAGGGAGGCCGGCCGGGAGCTGTACAACCTGCTCTGCCTCTCCTGCCACGCCATCGGCGGCCCGGTGCGCGACATCCGCCCGCTCACCGCACCCTTCACCGCCGCGGGGCTGGACGCCATGCTCAGCGGCATGGACCTCTTCTACCCGGCCATGCCGCCCTTTGCCGGCACCGCGGCGGAACGCGCCGTGCTGGCCGACTACATCGTCCATGACCTCAACGGCCGGGTCGAGCCGGGCGAACCGATGGCCCTCGCCGAGAAGATGGTCGAGGTGCCGGTGTTCGACCCCAAAACCGACCGGTTCGTGCTGCTCGCCTGGAGCGAGCGCGGCCTGCAGCTGGTGGACGACCCGGACTCGCCCCTGGCGCTGTTCCCGGACGGCGTCAGCCTGCGCGCCCAGCTCATCCGTCGGGGCGAGACCCCGGCCATCGTCACCACCGGGGTCACCCTCACCTACCGGGTCGAAGACGATGGCGCCAGCAGCGGTCCCCAGCCGCTGACCGGCGCCTTCACGCCCGCGGACGACAGCTTCGTGGCCGAGCGCCTGGCCCTGTCCCCCTACCCGCGGCGGGGCGGTTTCGACCCCTACCCGGTGGTGACGGTGGAGGCCCGGGACGAGCGCGACCAGGTGGTCGCGACCACTAAGGTGGCGGTGCCGGTGTCCACCGAGGCGGGCTGCCGCAACTGCCACGGTGGCGACTGGCGGGTGGACGGCCGCGCCGGCCTGGCGGAGGAGACCGCAGCCAACATCCTTGCGGTCCACGACCGGCTGAACGACACCGACCTGCAGCGGCGCGCCGCGGACGGGCCGGTGCGCTGCCGCGACTGCCACGCCGGTGCGGAGGCGACCGGCGACCCGGCCCGGCTCAACCTGAGCGCGGCCATGCACGGCTTCCACGCCAACTACCTGCGCGGTCGCTCCGCCGAGGCCTGCGCCTTCTGCCACCCCTCCGCGGCCGATGGCGCCACCCGCGGCCAGCGCGACATCCACGCCAGCGTCGGCCTGGACTGCGGCAGCTGTCACGGCACGGTGGAGGACCATGCGGTAAGCCTCCTGAGGCAGGAGCAGCAGGACGGCAAGGCGCGGGCCGGAGTGCTCATGGCCCACCTCTGGCCGCAGGGCGTGGAGAGCGTCGAACAGGTCCAGCCGCGCCGCCCCTGGGTACACCAGCCGGACTGCCTCCATTGCCACGCGGACTTCCAGCCGCCGGCGACCGACGCCACCTTCAACCTGTGG
>JAGODN010000219.1 GCA_017998195.1 Desulfobulbus sp.
CACCGCCGAAAACCTGCTGCACAAGACCGACCGGGAACTGCCGACGATGAGCCGCGACCTCCAGCAGCTGTTCACCAGCCTGGAGCAGGCCGCGGCCGGCATGACCAGGACCCTGGCCAACATCGAACAGCTGACCGCCCACGATGCCGACCTCGCCTGGCAGCTGTCCGGCTCGCTGACCGAGGTCGGCAAGGCCGCGGCCGCGGTGCGGCGGCTGGCCGACTACCTGGAGCAGAACCCCAACGCCCTGCTGTTCGGCCAGGGCAAGGAGGATCCATGAACCCGCGCCTTGTTCGCCACGCCCTGGCGCTGCTCCCGGCACTGCTGCTCGTTGCCTGCCTGCCGTCGCCCAGGCCGCCCGCACCGGTCTCCCTCTACACCCTGCAGCCCGCCCGCCAGGAACGGCTGGCCGCCGACTTCGCCCACTTCGCGGAGATGATCCTGATCCTGCCGGTGCGGCTGGCGCCGCCGCTGCAGGAGCGGGGGCTGGTTGTCCGCCGGGCGGACGGCGGGCTGCGCACCGCGCCCGGTCACCTCTGGGCCGGGCCCCTCGACGAACAGATCGGCGCCAGCCTGGCCGCCGGCCTGCGCGACCTGCTCGGCACCGAGCAGGTGGCCGTGTTCCCGGGGCCGCGCTTCGCCGTCACCCGCTACCAGGTGGAGGTGGAGGTCACCGGGTTCAGCGGCGATGCGGCCTCGTTCACCCTGCAGGCCGTGTACACGGTGAGCGACGCGCTCCACCGGCGGATGCTCGCCCGACGCGCCTTTCAGCAGACCCTGCCTGTCGAGGTTCCCGATCACGCCGGCTCCGTGGCCGCCGCCGCCCGCGCGGTGGACGGTCTGAGCCGGGAGGTGGCCGCCGCCCTGCTCGCGGCCCGACGTTCACCCCAGCCCGGAGTTCCAGCCCATGCGCCCTGATCGCCTGTTGCCCCTGTTCTTCACCCTGCTGCTGCTCGCCGCCCCGGTCCGACCGGCGGGGGCCGAGGTTCTCGGCCGCTGGCTCGGCCAGACGGTCTATGTGCCTGTCTACTCGCACATCTTCGCCGAGGACCGCTACCGCGACCGGCCCTTCCTGCTCACCGCCACCCTGAGTGTGCGCAACACCGACCCGGAACGGCCGTTCACCCTGAAAAGCGTCGACTACTACGACTCCGAGGGCGGGCTGCTGCAGCGCTACCTGGAGGCGCCGGTCACCCTGGCGCCGCTCGCCTCGACCC
The DNA here is from genome assembly GCA_017998195.1 of Desulfobulbus sp. Lineage (GTDB taxonomy): Bacteria > Desulfobacterota > Desulfobulbia > Desulfobulbales > Desulfobulbaceae > Desulfobulbus. The sequence continues at coordinate 1,218 of JAGODN010000219.1, forward strand.
ACTACATCGTGCCGGAATCCGAGGCCAAGGGGGGCGCCGGCGCCAAGTTCCTGATCGAGTGGCAGGCCCCGGCCGCGGTCAGCGAACCGATCATCGAGGCGGTGATGATCGGCACCAAGCTGCAGCAGGGCATCTCGTTCATCTCCACCGGCCGGGCGATCAAGACCACGCCGGCCCGTTGACGCCGGCCAGGCTCGCCGCGAACGCCGTCTTCCTCCCTTTCAACCCGCTGCCCGCCGGCATCGCCGTGCCGGCCAGCAAGGAACACCCATGCACCGTCTGCCGTTTGTTCTGGTCCTGCTTCTCCTGCTCGCCGGCCTGTGCGCCTGCGGCCGCTATGCCCCGACCGCCCTTTCCCACCGTTTCTTCGGTCCGTCCGTGCTGCGCGTGGGCGTGGTCGCCGACGCGCCGCCGCTGGCCTACAGGAAAAACGGCGCCCTCACCGGCCTGGAAACCGGGTTCGCCGCCGGCCTGGCCGCGGCCACCGGTCGCGGGCTGGAACTGGTCGAGCTGCCCGCAGCCGACCTGGCCCCGGCCCTCCGGGACAAAAAGATCGACATCGCCATGGCCGGGCTGAGCGTGGCCGCCATCGAACAACAGCAGCTTGCCGCCACCGCACCCTACCTGCGCTCGGGCCTGATCGTGCTGGTGCGCCTGGACCGGCACAAACAGCTCGGCACCGGCGGCAGTCGACAGCTCACGGTGCCGGGCCTGCGGGTCGGCGTGGTGGCCGAAACGGCCGGCGACGCCTTTGTCAGCGCTTTGCAAAGGAAAGGAAAGACCTACCGGTACGCCTCGACCGAGGCAGCGGTGCGGGCGCTTTTGGCCAACGCGGTGGACGTGCTCGTCCACGACCTGCCGGCCAGCCTCCACTATGCCGCACTGCACGTGGACCAGGGGCTGACCCCGGGGACCACGCTGTTGACGAGCGAACACCTCGCCTGGGCGGTGCACCCGGACAATGAAAAAATGCGTTCGGCGGCCGACCGCTACCTGCAAACCATCCGCGCCAGCGGCGAACTGCAGACCCTGCTCGAGCGCTTTCTCCCCTTCTACAGCAGTTCCGCCTACAGCCCCCGTCCGTGACCCCACGGCCGCCAGCCGGCCGCAGCCTCTCCCCGCCCTGCCGCGGTTTTCAGCCGCTCACCGCCCTCCGCGCAGGTCCATGGCCACCAGCCGGGCGTAGCGCGAATCCCGGGCCATGAGCGCCTCGTGCGTGCCCTCCTCGACAATCCGGCCCCCTTCCATGACCACGATCCGGTTCACCCTGCGGATGGTGGACAGCCGGTGGGCGATGACCAGCGAGGTGCGGTCGTGGAAGCCGATGGCAATGGCCTGTTCGAGCAGGTTCTCGGACTCGGTGTCAATGGCCGCGGTGGCCTCGTCGAGCACGAGGATGGCCGGGTCGCGGTAGAGGGCGCGGGCAAAGGAGAGCAGCTGCTTCTCGCCCACCGAGAGGTTGAGCGCCCCCTCGCCGATGCGGGTGTCCAGCCCCTGGGGCAGCCGGTCGACAAAGCGCTGCAGGCCGGTGGCGGCCAGCAACTCGGCCAACCGCCCCTCGTCCGCTTCCTGGTCGAGGACGATGTTCGCCCGCACCGTGTCCGGGAGGATGAAGATGTCCTGCATGATCAGCCCCACCTGGTGGCGCAGGTCGGCCAGCGGCAGGGTGCGCAGGTCGCGGCCGTCGATGCGCACCACGCCGCGCACCGGGTCGTGGAAGCGCACCAGCAGCGAGATCAGGGTCGACTTGCCGGCGCCGGTGGAGCCGACCAGGGCCACGGTCTCCCCGGGCGCCACCTTGAGGCTGATGTCGGTGAGTACCGGCTCGTCCGGGGTGTAGGCGAAGTCCACCCGGTCGAACTCGATCTGCCCGGCCGGCCGGTCCAGGGGGGCCGTCTCGGCGGGCAGCGCCGGCGCGGTGATGCGCGGCTCGGTGTCCAGGGTCTGGAAGATGCGCTCGGCCGAGGCCATGGCCGACTGGACGATGGAGTACTTCTGCGACAGCTCGCGCAGCGGCTGGAAAAAGAGCCGCATGTAGGAGAGAAAGGCCGCCAGCTCGCCGATGGTCAGGTTGCTCCGCACCACCTCGCCGCCGCCGTACCAGACGATCAGGGCGATGGCCGCCGAACTCATCAGCTCGGTGAGCGGCATGAACACGCCGAACACGCGGATCTGGCCGAACGAGCGCTGCAGGTACTCGCCGGTGAGTTCGCTGTGCTCGCGGCTGCTGCGCTCCTGGCCGCCGAACACCTGGATCACGGTCATGCCGGCCAGGGATTCGGCCAGGAAACTGTTGAGCCGCGCCAGCTGCACCCGGATCTCGCGGAACTTCTCGCGGGCGAAGCGGGAGAAGATGCGGGTGATGACCAGCGCCAGCGGCACGAACACCGCCATCACCAGGGCCAGGCGGGAGTTCATCATCGCCAGGAACCAGAAGATGCCCGCCAGCTTGAGGCCGTCGTTGAACAGCGAGACCATCACCGAGGTGAACATCTCGTGCATGTTCTGGATGTCGTTGGTCAGCCGGGTGACCAGCCGGCCGGCGGGCTGAGACTGGAAAAAGGCCAGGTCCAGGGTGAGCAGGTGGGTGAACAGGTGCTGGCGCAGCCGGTGCATCACCCGCTGGCCGATCCACTCGAGCAGCACCACCTGCAGGAAGGTGAGCACGAACACGGCCAGCACCAGCAGGCCGTACTGCAGGGCCACCCGGCCCAGGCCGGCGACCCGCTCGGCGGGTCCGAGACTCTCGGCCAGGATGGAGTGGTCGATGCCGATCTGCATGAGCCGCGGCATGGCCAGGGTGGCCGCCGTGACCGCCAGGGAGAGGAGCACGGCCAGGGCGAGCGAGCCCAGGTGCTGTGAGCAGTAGGAGACGATCCGCCACCACAGGCGGGCGTCGCCGACCCGCTCGTGCTGCCCCTCTTCCGCGTAGCCGAAGTTATGCATGGGACTCCTGCTTGTCGGCCATGGCGCGGTAGAAGGGATCGACGAGCAGGTCGCGGTGCGTGCCGCGGGCGACGATGCGGCCCGCGTCGAGAAGAACGATACGGTCGCAGCGGCGCAGCACGTTGATCCGGTGGCTGACGATGAGCACGGTCTTGCCGCGGATGGCGGCGAGAATGGCGGCGAGCACCTGCTGCTCGGTGGCCACGTCGATGGCCGAGAGGGCGTCGTCGATGACCAGCATCGGCCGGTCGCAGAGCAGGGCCCGGGCGAGCGCCAGCCGCTGACGCTGGCCGCCGGAGAGCTTGATGCCGCGCTCGCCGATCACCGCCTGGTAGCCGCCGGTGAAGCCCCGAATCTCGTCGTCGATGGCCGCGGCCCGGGCCGCCGCCTCGATCTCGGCCATGGCGGCGTCCGGCCGGCCGAGGGCGATGTTGGCGGCGATGGTGCCGGCAAAGAGCACCGGCTCCTGGCCGACATAGGCGATGGCGGCGCGCAGTTCCCCCGGATCCAGGCGGTTGACGTCCACCCCGCGGAAGAAGAGGGTCTCGTCCGGAACCGGGTAGAGGCGCAGCAGCAGCTTGCACAGGGTCGACTTGCCCGAGCCGGTGCGACCGGAGACGCCGAGCAGGCCCGGCTCGATGTCCAGGCTCACCCCCTCCAGCGCCGGCCCGCTGCCCGCCGGGTAGGTGAAGGTCAGGTC
>JAGODN010000220.1 GCA_017998195.1 Desulfobulbus sp.
GGCCTGGACTGCCTGCCGATCCGCCGGGGGGTCCCGGGGCAGCACCGTCAGCCGACGGTCCTGCGCCGGAGCGCCTGGAGCGAGTGATCTGGAAAATGGACAGAAGTAAGGAGAACCGCTGGAGTCCTGCCGGACGACAGGAGGAAGTGTCGGGGGAGGGTATTTCGTACCCACGGCCTGAAATCTGCCTTGGATGCGCTCTAGAGGCCCGTTCAGACTCCCTGAAACCAATCCGGCAAGAACATTTACTGCAGCCACTTCCGAAAAAAACCACTCAAAACGCGGAAGTTATAACAAGATCGTTGACACGGCGTCAAGTGATAAAATCGGAAAACGGCAGCGCCGGCAGGAGGGCGCGTTCCCCGGCGAAAGCGGTCAACGGGCGGCGGGAAAAGTGACTGCTTCAGGCCTGGTTCTTTTTCTTTTTCTCTTTTTTTCGCTGCACGATGTTGTCGATGGACAACTCCAGGTTGTCGATGATGATGCCCGTGTATTTCTGGATGTTGTTCTGGATGTAGGAGCGCAGCTCGTGCAGTTCGCCGGTCAGGGTCCGGCCGTAGGGCACGTCGATGAACAGTTCGATGCCGTAGCCGGAGCGGCCCATCTTGACCTTGATCTTGCGCACCAGCACTTCGGCGTCGTACTCGTCGATGCAGTGCAGGATCATCTGGGTCAGGGCGGCCTCGGAGATGGACACGCTGCCCCCCTTGTTCTTCTCGTGGAAATCAGGCTGGACCACCGACTTCTCGAAGAAGCGGGAGCGGCGCACGCCGTCCTTGTCCTTGCCGCCCTTGAAGAAGATGCGGATCGAGTCGGACAGGATCTGGGCGTAATCGCGTTTCACCTCGATGGCCGGCACCGGGATGACATGCTTGCCCTCCTCGAACCGCGACTTGATGGCATTTTCGATGTCCCGCTGGCTGGCGATCTCCTCGATCCTGATGATCTGGCTGATGGGCGGCAGCTCCAAGGTCTCCGCCAGCTTGGTGACCATCTTCTCCGAGGTGCCGATCAAGAGGATCTTCTTGATCTTTTTGGCCTGGATCATCTGCACCACGCTCTTGCGGTGCTCGGGATCGGTGAACAGGGCGGTCTTGATGGCGCTGATGTAGTTCTTCTCCTGCTTGGCCGAACGGCCGGCGAGGATGGTGGTGTCGTCGATCAGCAGACCGTCATCGATGATGTAGGGCACCCCGATCTTCTCGGCCAAAAGCTTGGCGCGGAAGCTTTTGCCGGTGCCGCTCTTGCCCACCAGGGCGTAGACCTGGATGCCCTGCAGTCGTCCCTTGACGCGGCTGAAGAACTGGTAGATCTCCTTGCCGGTGAGGTAGATCCACTGCTGGTCCTTGCTGCTTTTTTCGGTCGTTTCGCTCATGCGTCTGGCTGAAGAAGACTCCGGAAGGCGGTCGCGGGGAACGGAAGACGGTGGCTGGCCCTCATGGTTTTGCCAGCCACCAGGTGTCGAGCCATTGTTCGTGACTGTAGTAGAGTGGCAACGTCTGCGGGTACCGCAATCGGGAGGTGAAGGCCAGGCGGTGGTTCGCCAGGTACCAGTTCGGCACCAGATAATAACCATGCCACAACACCCTGTCCAGCGCCCGGCAGGCGGTGGTCAGCTGCGCCTGGGTGTCGGCATATATGACCGCGTCCACCAGGGCGTCCACCGCCGGGCTGCGGATGCCGGCCAGGTTCCGCGAGCCCTTGCGGTCCGCCGCCTGGCTGGTCCAGTAATCCCGCTGCTCGTTGCCCGGCGACTGCGACTGGCCAAACGAGGTGACCACCATGTCGAAATCGAAGTCCCGGACCCGGTCCGCGTACAGGGCCGGGTCGATGGTCCGGTAATCCACGGCGATGCCGAGCTTGCGCAGGTTGGCGGCGTAGGGCGCGATCACCCGCTGGAACGAGGAGTCCACCAGCAGGATGTCGAAACGGAAGGTGTCGCCGGCACCATTGGTGAGCACCCCGTCCCGCACCGTCCAGCCGGCCTCTTCGAGCAGGGTTTTCGCCTCGAGCATGTTGGCGCGCAGGCTGTTGGGCGGCTCGGTGGACGGCGGCACCAGCGGCCGGGTGAACACCTCGGCCGGCACCTGGTCGCGCAGGGGCTCGAGCAGGCGCAGTTCGGCCGCGTCCGGCAGACCGCCGGCGGCGTAGTCCGAGTTGGCAAAGAACGAGTTGTTGCGAGTGTACTGGGAGAAGAACAGGGTCCGGTTGGTCCACTCGAAGTCAAAGGCCAGGCCCAGCGCCCGGCGCACCAGCGGATCCTGGAAGAGCGGCCGCCGGGTATTGAACACAAAGGCCTGCATGCCGGCGTTGTTGTGGTGCGGAAAGGTCTTTTTGACCAGTTCACCCGCATCGAAGCGCCGGCCGGTCAGGTCCCGCTGCCACTGCTTGGCGATGTGCACCATCATGAAATCGAACTCGCCCGCCTTGAAGGCCTCGAGGCTGACCACCGGATCCTTGAAGTATTTGAAGGTGATCGTGTCGAAATTGAACTGGTGCCGCCGGGTCGGGTGATCGGCCGCCCAGTAGGCGGGATTTCTCGTGTAGGTGATCGACTTGCCGGGCACCACCGAGCTCACCGTGTAGGGACCGGAGCCCACCGGCACGGTCATGGCCCCATCGCCGCCCGCCGGGTTGAAGGGGTGCTGCGTGTAAAACTTCCGGCTGAGCACCGGCAGCTGGGTGGCGATCATGTGCAGTTCCCGGTTCGTCCGGGCGAAACGGAAGCGGATCTGCCGCTCGCCGAGAATGTCGGCACCGTCGATATCCCGAAAGTAGATCTGGTAGAACGGGTGGGCCTGGTCGCTCTTCAGGGTCTCCAGGGAGAATTGGACATCCTCGGCGGTGATTGGGGTGCCGTCGGAGAAGCGCGCCTTGGGGTTGAGGGTGAAGGTCACCGACTTGCGGTCCGGGGCGAGCGCAATATCCTCGGCGATCAGCCCGTACTCGGCAAAGGGTTCGTCCAGGCTGGGCACGGCCAGGGTCTCGAACACGTAGCGGGTCAGCCCGGCCGGCCCGTTGCCCTTGAGGGTGAAGGGGTTCATCTTGTCGAAACTGCCCAGGTCGTGCAGGGTCAGGCTGCCGCCCTGGCGGGCCGCCGGGTCGACGTAGGCGAAGCGGCTGAACTCCGCCGGATACTTGAGGGTGCCGTCGATGCTTACCCCGTGGGCGGCGAGGGCGGGGCGCGCCAGCAGGAAGATGGCGCACACTGTCAGGGCAACGGCAGGCGGGATTACATATCGGAACATGCGTTCGTGACCGGGAGCAGAGGGGGCGAAGGCGGCGAGGCGAAGTCGCCGGTGGAGGCCAAAAAGACCGATTTAGTATACGCAATCAATCCGACAATGTACAGGCGTTCCCGCGCCACCCCGGGTCCGGCGGCGGCGAGGAAAAAATTGACGAACCCCGCCGCCGGGTGTAATTATTCCAGATTTCAAGAACATTCGCGGCCGGCCGGCGCGCCGGAAACCCGCACGCCCCTTCCCTTCCCCACTCTGGAGCTGCATCAATGGGACAGACCATCACCGAGAAGATCTTTGCCGCCCACCTGCGCGACACCCCCACGCCGGGCAACATGGTGCTCGACATCGACGTCATCATGTGCCACGAAATCACCACGCCCATCGCCATCATGGACCTGATGGACAAGGGCATGGACCGGGTCTGCGACCCCTCGCGAATCAAGGCGGTGATCGACCACGTGACCCCGCCCAAGGACTCCAAGACCGCGGCCCAGGCCAAGATCATGCGCGAATGGGCGCGGCGCCACAACATCCGCGATTTCTTCGACATCGGCCGCAACGGCGTCTGCCACGCCCTGTTCCCGGAAAAGGGCTTCATCCGCCCGGGCAACACGGTGATCATGGGCGACTCGCACACCTGCACCCACGGGGCCTTCGGCGCCTTTGCCGCCGGCGTGGGCACCACCGACCTGGAAGTGGCCATCTACAAGGGCGTCTGCGCCTTCCGCACGCCCAAGTCGATTAAGATCGAAGTGACCGGCACCCTGCCCCGGGGCGTGTTCGCCAAGGACGTGATCCTCACCATCATCAAGCAGCTGACCATGGGCGGCGGCACCGACATGGTGATCGAGTTCACCGGCCCGGTGGTCGACGCCATGAACATGGCCTCGCGCATGACGCTCTGCAACATGGCGGTGGAGGCCGGCGCCACCTCCGGCGTGTGCCAGCCCGACCTGGTCACCGCCGAGTACCTGTGGCCGTTCATCAAGGACGACTACGCGAGCCCCGCCCAGGCGGCCGAATCCTTCGCCCGCTGGCGCTCGGACGCCGACGCGCACTACGAGCGCGTGCTCACCGTGGACGTGACCAGCCTGACGCCCCAGGTGACCTTCGGGTACAAGCCGGACAACGTCAAGGACATCACCGAGATGGAGGGCAGCCCGGTGGACCAGGTGTACATCGGCTCCTGCACCAACGGCCGCATCGAGGACCTGCGCGAGGCCGCCGCCATCCTCCGCGGCCGGACCATCGCCAACAGCGTGCGCGGCATCCTCGTGCCGGCCACCCCGGCCGTCTACTCGCAGGCCCTCGACGAGGGGCTGATCCGGATCTTCATGGACAGCGGCTTCTGCATCATGAACCCCACCTGCGGCGCCTGCCTGGGCATGAGCAGCGGCGTGCTCGCCGACGGCGAGGTCTGCGCCTCGACCACCAACCGCAACTTCAACGGCCGCATGGGCAAGGGCGGCATGGTCCACCTGCTGAGCCCGGCCAGCGCCGCCGCCGCCGCGCTCACCGGCGCGATCACCGACCCGCGCCGCTTCCTGGCCTGACCCTGAACCACACCGCCCACGGAACCCGA
>JAGODN010000221.1 GCA_017998195.1 Desulfobulbus sp.
CCGCCACACCCTGGCCATCCGCTGCCGCTGCGGCCACGTCTACAGCGTGCTGCTCGACTTCCGTCGCCACTTCCGCAACCCGACCAGCCTGGCCGGAACCTACGTCAGCAGGGATCCGGCCGGACCGGGCGGCGGCGTGATCCGCATCCTCAACATCTCGCGCAGCGGCGTGGGCTTCACCGTCTCCGGCCGCCACCGGATCCTGCCCGGCCAGGAACTGCAGATCGAGTTCCAGCTCACCGACCGCAACAGGACCGTGATCAAGAAACAGGCCGTGGTGCGCACGGTGCAGGAGAACACGGTCGGCTGCGAATTCCTCTGTGCCGGCGAACTCGACAAGGCCCTGGGCTTCTTCCTCCAGGGCTGACCCGCCTACCCCTCCTCCCCCGTCCCCTCATCCCGCCGCCAGTCGATCGGGGTCTGCCCGTCCCGGCCCATGGAGGCGGTGAGCATGGCCTGCGCCCGCACGAGCAGCGGGGTCAGCGTGGCCGCGTCCAGGGCGCTAATGCCCACCCCCTCGTCCAGCGGCAGCTGCGCCCGCTGATCCGTATCCAGTCGGTCGATCTTGTTGAACACCTTGAGGCAGGGAATCTCCTCCAATCCCAGTTCCGCCAGCAGTCCCTCCACCACCGCCACCTGCTGGCGCCAGGCCGGGTTGGCCACATCGATCACGTGCAGGAGCAGGTCCGCCTCGAACAGCTCCTCCAGGGTCGACTCGAAGGCCTTGAGCAGGTCCGCGGGCAGGTGCCGGATGAAGCCCACGGTGTCGGTGATGATCACCTCCAGGTCCTGGGGAAAGCGGAGGCGGCGGCTGGTCGGGTCCAGGGTGGCGAACAGCAGGTCCTCGGCCTGGATCTCGCTTTTCGTGAGCGTGTTGAGCAGGGTCGACTTGCCGGCGTTGGTGTAGCCGACCAGCGAGATGACCGGCACGTCGCGCTTGCGCCGCCGGCTGCGGCGGTGGTAGCGCTGGGCGCCCACCCCTTTCAGTTCCTTGCCGAGCCGGGTGATGCGGTCGTTGATGCGCCGCCTGTCGATCTCCAGCCGGGTCTCGCCCGGGCCGCGGGCGCCGATACCGCCGGTGAGGCGCGACAGGGCGTCGTCACGGGTGGTCAGCTTGGGCAGCATGTACTTGAGCTGGGCCATTTCGATCTGCAGCTTGCCCTCGCGGGAGCGGGCCCGGCTGGCGAAGATATCGAGAATCAGCTGGGTGCGGTCGATCACCCGCAGGTCGGTGTGATCGGTGACCGAGCGGATCTGCGACGGGCTCAGTTCCTGGTCGAAGAGGAGCAGGTTGGCGCCCAGCCGCAGGCTCATGAGCACGATCTCCACCAGCTTGCCGCGGCCGAGGATGAAGCGGGGGTGGATGTGCTTGCGCCGCTGGATCACCTCGGCGACCACCTCCACCCCGGCGGAACGGGCCAGCTCGACCAGCTCGGCCATGGATTCCTCGGCCTCGGCGCGCGAGCCGGTGGTGACGCTGATGAGGATGGCCCGGTCGCGGCCCTGGTCGACCTCGCGGATCGGCCGTTCGCGGCTGAACTCGCTCTCCAGGGCCTCGATCAGCTCGATGCAGGATTGGGTCTGGTTGGCGGGATGCACCGGGGCGAGTTCGGCCCAGTCGCGGCCGTCCACCTGGCGGGGAATGAGATGCACGGTGTGGAGCAGATCGGGCAGGCCTTCACGCACGGTGAGCACCCCCATCAGGTCGAGGCGCAGGCAGGCCAGGTCCATGATGTCTTCTTCGTTGACCGCGCCGCGGCCGAGCACGGTGTGCACGCAGCGCAGGCCGCGCAGCCGGCCGCCGGCCGCGCCGACCCCACTGAGCGCCGGGATGGTGATGCGGTCGTAATCGCCGACAACCACGCTCTCGATCTGGCCGGAGCGGTGGATGAGCAGGCCGACCTGGCGGTTCAGCTCGGTGGAGATGGCGGCGAGTGAACGGGCCGTCTCCCGGCCGATGATTTCCTCGGGCAGGACCCGCTTTTGCGCCAGCCGTTCCAGGTCGCGCAGCTGTTTGGGCTTGAGCCCGTTGGTGTTTCCGGTGACCGCAGCGATGGCCGCCCTCCGTTCGGGTTGGGGATTGGTTCAGCAGGGCGCGCTGCCCGGGGTGCGCGGGAAGGGGATCACGTCGCGGATGTTCTGCATGCCGGTGACGAACTGCACCAGCCGCTCGAAGCCGAGGCCGAAGCCGGCGTGCGGCGCGCTGCCGTAGCGGCGCAGGTCCAGGTACCAGCCGTACTGGTCCAGGTCGAGCCCGGCCGCGGTCATCCGCGCGGTGAGCACCTCCAGGCGCTCCTCGCGCTGGCTGCCGCCGACCAACTCGCCGATGCCGGCCACGAGGATGTCCATGGCTGCCACGGTGCGGCCGTCGTCATCGACGCGCATGTAAAACGGCTTGATGCCGATCGGGTAGTTGGTGACGATCACCGGCGCCCGGGCCGCCTCCTCGCAGAGGAAGCGCTCGTGCTCGGCCTGCAGGTCGGTGCCCCAGCGCACCGGGAAGGTGAAGTCGCGGCCGGAGCGCTCGAGTTCCGCCACCGCCTCGGTATAGGTGAGATGAACGAACGGTCGGTCGCGCACCTGCACCAGCCGGTCGAGCAACCCCTTGGCCACGTACCGGTCGAACAGCTCCAGGTCCTCCGCGCACTCCTCCAGGGCGGTCTCCACCAGGAAGCGGATGAACCCTTCCGCCACCTGCATGTCCCCGGCCAGGTCACAGAAGGCCATCTCCGGCTCGACCATCCAGAACTCGGCCAGGTGTCGACTGGTGTTCGAGTTCTCGGCCCGGAAGGTGGGCCCGAAGGTGTACACCCGGCCGTGCGACAGGGCGAAGATCTCGGCCTGCAGCTGGCCGCTCACCGTGAGCCCGGCGCGGCGACCGAAGAAATCGGCGGCAAACGGATCCGGCCCCTGCAGGGCGGCCGGCTCGAGCGCAGTGACAGTGAACATCTCGCCCGCGCCCTCGCAGTCCGAGGTGGTGATCACCGGGGTGTGCACCTGGACAAAACCCTGCTCGTGGAAGAACCGGTGGACCGCGAAGCTGAGCGCGCTGCGCACCCGGGCCACGGCGCCAAGCGCGTTGGTGCGCGAACGAAGATGGGCGATGGAACGGAGGAATTCGAAGCTGTGGCGCTTCTTCTGGAGCGGATAGGTTTCCGGGTCGGCCGGGCCGAGCACGGTGACGGCGCTCGCCTGCACCTCCACCGCCTGGCCGGCCGCCGGCGATGCGACCAGCTGGCCCTGGACGCGCAGGGCCGCACCGGTGGCGAGTTTGCGGATCTCGCTGTCGTAATTGCTCAGGGTCGTATCAACGATCACCTGCAGGCTGGCCAGGCAGGAGCCGTCGTTCACCTCGAGAAAGCTCAGGCCGCCGGAGTCACGGCGGGTGCGCAGCCAGCCGCTGACGGTCACCGGTCGGCCCACCGGCTGGTCGCGCAGAATGTCCACAACCCGTGTCGGTCCCATGGTGCTCCCCTCCCCCGGTTCTGCTCCCGGTCTCAACTGTGCAGTGTCCCCTGGTCGTCCTCGCACAGGCCGATGACGACGATGCCGGCCCGATCCGCGGCGCGGATCATGGCCTCGCGGTCGAAGATGAGCGATTGGCCGGCCTCCACCGCCAGCACCGCGCCCTTGACCGCGGCCAGGGTAGCGATGGTGCCCTCGCCCGTGGCCGGCAGGTCGAAGCGGAAATCCTGTTCCGGCTTTTTCAATTTGACCACCACCGCGCCGGAGCCGGCCAGTTCCCCGCCTCGGCGGATGGCCGCGTCCGTGCCCTCGATGGCCTCCACCGCGAGCACGCTGCGGTCGCGCACCACCACGCACTGGCCGATGTCCAGCCGGCCCACGGCGCGGGCGATGGACCAGCCGAAGCGGATGTCCTCCATCTGCGCGGTGCTGGGTTTTTTTCGGGAAAGAAGGCCCTGCGGGAAAAACAGGTGGTCCAGGTAGCAGGTGGAGGCGATCACCCGGATGCCCTCTTCCTCCAGGGTCCGGGCCACGGCGCGGAGAATGGCGTCATCGAGACGGACGTCGATCTTGTTCCACAGGGTCAGCCCCTTGAAGTCGGGCAGCACGTCGCGGAAGATGCGGGTCTTGGTGATGGTGCCGGCAAAAACCGTTTCGCCGACCCCCTGCTGGCGGAAATACTTGATGATGCGGCCGAGTTGGCCGAGTTTGACCCAGCAGGTGACGTCGGCCTGCTGCTCCAGTTCGGCCGGGGTCTCGTTCACGTGGGCGACCGCGACCACGCGCCTGCCGCGGGCCCGGGCGGCCTCGGCGAACAGCAGGGGAAACTGGCCCCCGCCGGCGATCAGACCGATGGGTGGTTGCCGGGCGGGTTCAGTCATCGAGGGTGCGCTTGACCACCCCGCGCTTGCTGGTGTGGAAGAAATCGACCATCAGCTGCACCTCGACGCAGTCGGCCATCTCCTCCTGGAGCAGGGCCAGCGAATCCTTGAGCAGCAGGTGGGGCGAGCGGAACAGGATCTTGAACGCCTCCTCCAGTTTTTTGATGGTCTCCCGGTCCATGCCGGCGCGGCGCAGGCCTATCTTGTTGATGCCGGAGATGCGCATCTGGTTGCGGGTACCTTCCATGATCACGTAGGGCGGGACGTCCAGGCCGATGCCGGACATGCCGCCGATGAAGGCGTAGTCGCCGATGCGGCAGAACTGCTGCACCGCCACCAGGCCGCCGAGATTGGCGTGGCTGCCGATCTCCACGTGGCCGGCCAGGGTGGCGACGTTGGCCATGATCACCTGATCGGCGATGTGGCAGTCGTGGGCGATGTGACAGTAGGCCATGAT
>JAGODN010000222.1 GCA_017998195.1 Desulfobulbus sp.
GACCATCATCCGCTGCCCGGACACGACCACGGCCGCGCGCATGCAGGACCGGGTGCGCGAGGTGCTGGAGGCGAAAGACTCCACCGGCGGCATCCTCACCTGCGTCTGCCGCAACGTGCCGGTGGGCCTGGGCGAGCCGCTGTTCGACAAACTGGAGGCGCGCCTTGCCCAGGCCATGCTCAGCCTGCCGGCCACCAAGGGGTTCGACATCGGCTCGGGCTTCGCCGGCACCCGTTTGCGCGGCAGCACCCACAACGATCCGTTCGTGCGCCGGGGCAGCGGACTCGGCACCCGCACCAACCACAGCGGCGGCGTGCAGGGCGGGATCAGCAACGGCGAGCCCATCGTCTTCCGGGTGGCCTTCAAGCCGGTGGCCACCATCGGCTTGGCGCAGGAGACCGTGGACTTCGACGGCGAGCCGGTCACCCTGGAGGCCAAGGGCCGTCACGACCCCTGCGTGGTGCCGCGGGCGGTGCCCATCGTCGAGGCCATGGCCGCGCTCGTGCTCATCGACCTGGCCCTGATGCAGCGGGCCCGGCGGGGCGCCTGAGGGGGGCGGCTTGTGGCACGGATGCTGTTCCGGGTGGACCCTGCCGGTCCGGCCCCTGACCGGGAGCGGGTATGGTGAAGCCGCGCTGGCAGATCGCCGATCTCCTTGACCTGCACTGGTTTTTTCGGGCGGACGAGGCCCTGCGCGACCGGGGCGACGAGGAGACCGCGGCCCGGCGCGACCGGGTTCTCTACCTGACCAAGATCGAGCCCGAGTTGGCCGGCGCGACCGAGGTGCCGCCGCGGGTGCTGGCGCGACGCTGGCTGACCGTGCGCCGGCTGCAGCACTCCCGCGAGCAGGGCGAGGCGGAGACGGTGCTGCCCGGAGCGGTCTGGCGGGAGCTGTTCGCCCTCGGCACGGTACTGGCGCTCGTCTTCGGCCTGCTCTCCGGCTTTGGCCTGGCCGCGCCCTTTCTCCTCTACGCCGGCACCCGGCCGATCAACGTGTCCGGCTACATCGGCGTGTTCGTGCTCGCCCAGATGGGGTTTCTCGTCCTGCAGCTGCTCCTGTTCTCGTACCGCTGGCTGCGCGGCCGGCGGCTGGAGCAGTCGGTGCTCTACGGCCTCGCCGGCCGGCTGCTCATGCGCGCCATCGACGGGTTGCGCACCCTTGCCTTCCGGCGGCTGAGCGGCCGCCAGCGGCTCGACTTCGCGGCGCTCCTGGGCGGACTCCGGCAGCACCGCGAGACCGCGCCGCTGCTCGTCTGGCCGGCTTTTCTGCTCGTCCAGCTGGCCGGGGTCGGCTTCAACCTGGGCGTGCTCGGCGCAACGCTCTCCCGGGTGGTGTTCGCGGATGTGGCCTTTGGCTGGCAGTCCACCCTGCAGCTGTCCGCCGAGACCGTGGCCGGGCTGGTGCGCTGGATGGCCCTGCCCTGGTCCTGGGCCCTGCCCGATGGGGTGGCCTACCCGGGACTGGCCCAGGTGGAGGGCAGCCAGATGATCCTCAAGGAGGGCATCCGCCACCTGGCCACGGGCGACCTGGTCAGTTGGTGGCCTTTCCTCTGCCTGTGCGTGTTCTTCTACGGGTTGCTGCCCCGCCTGCTGCTGTTCGCCGCCGGGCTGGTGCAGCAGCGCCGCGCCCTGGATCGCCTCAGTTTTGCCGGCCGGGAGACGGCCCGGCTGGTGCGGCGCATGCTCACCCCGCGGGTGGACACGGTGGGGCGGCGCGAGCCGGGCGAGGTGGCGCCATCGGCCTGGCCGCTGCCGGCCGCAAGCGAAGAGATGGCATCGGTTTCGGTGGCGCCCGCTCCGCAGGCCGGCGGCGCCGAGGCGGTGGTGCTGGTGCCGGACGAGATCTACGACGACTGCCCTCTGGAGGAGTTGCGTGCGCTGGTCAGCCGGCGCACCGGGCTCGGCCGCCTGCGGCCGCACCGCTTCGGCGTGCCCGGCGACCCGGACGCGGAAGGGCTGGCAACGCTGGCCGAGGTGGTCGATGGTCCAGGCCTGAGCGCCATCCTCCTGCTCCAGGAGGCCTGGCAGCCGCCGCTGCAGGAGACCGCGGCGCTGCTCGAACGCCTGCGCCGGGCCGCGGGCGAAACCGCGCCGATGTTCATCCTGCTCATCGGCCGACCCACCGGGGACACCATCTTCACCCCGGTGGTCCCGGAGCAGCTGACCGTCTGGCGCAAAAAAATTGAGGCCGTGGGCGACTCCGGCCTCGAGGTGCTTCCCCTGGTGCAGCCATGAACCCGCAGACCATCCCCGAATTCGCCATCATCGGCCATCCCAACGAGGGCAAGTCCTCGGTGCTGTCCACGCTCGCCGAGGACGACTCCGTGCGCGTCAGCCCCATCCCGGGGGAGACCGTGCTCTGCCAGCCCTTTCCGGTGCGCATCGACGGCCGCGAGATCATCCGCTTCATCGACACCCCGGGTTTCCAGAACCCGCGCCAGACCCTGCAGTGGCTGCAGGAGTACCAGGGGCCGGAGGACCGGCTGCTCACCGCGTTCATCGAGGCCCACCGGGACGACCCCGCCTTCCGGGACGACTGCGAACTGCTCCGGCCGGTGGCCGCCGGCGCCGGGGTGATCTTCGTGGTCGACGGCTCGCGGCCGCTGCGCCACGTGGACCGGGCCGAGATGGAGATCCTCCGCCTGACCGGCGCGCCGCGCATGGCGGTGATCAACTGCAAGGAGGAGGAGTTCGCCGCCCTGCCGCAGTGGCAGAGCGAATTCCGCAAGCATTTCAATGCGATCCGCCTGTTCAACTCCTGCCGGGCCAACTACCGCCAGCGGATCGAACTGCTCGAAAGCCTGAAAGCCATCGACCAGCGGCTGGAGCCGGTGCTGCGCAGCGTGATCGAGGCCTTCCAGGCCGACTGGGAAGGGCGCAACATCGAGACCGCGGCGATCCTCACCCGGATGCTGCGCGACACCCTCGCCTACCGGCGCACGGTGAGCTGCCCCCCGGGCGAGGAGGAGGTGCGCAGGCAGGCCCTGCGCCGGGAATACGAGGCGTACGTGGTGGGCGAGGAGGGGCGGGCCCGGGAGGCGATCCGGCGGCTGTACAAGCACAACATCTTCGACCTGGAGCTGCCGCCGCATTCGGTGCTTGCCGAGGACCTGTTCAGCCGGCGCACCTGGGAGTTCCTCGGTCTTTCCGACCGGCAGCTGATCGTAGCCGGCGCGCTGGGCGGGGCGGCGCTGGCGGCCGGCATCGACGCCGCCACCCTGGGCGCCTCGTTCGGCCTGTTCTCGGCCATCGGCGGGCTGATCGGCGCCGGCGCCACCGCGCTCAAGGGGCGCGAACTGCTCTCCGGGGTGCGGCTGCTGGGCATGCGCATGGGCGGCGAGCAGCTGCAGGTCGGGCCCGCGGCCAACATCCAGCTGCTCTACATCCTGCTCGACCGGGCCCTGCTCTTCTACGCCCACGTGATCAACTGGGCCCACGGCCGGCGCGACTACGAGCGACTGGCCGGGACGAAACCGGCCGACAGCGGCCGGGGCGGGTTCGCCAGCCGCTGGCCGGCGGAGCGGCGGCGGGTGTGCGAGCAGTTCTTCCGGGCCGTGCAGAAGGGGCAGGAGGCGGAGACCGAGGAGAGTGCGGCCGCCCTGCAGGCGCTCCTGCGCGACCAGTTCCAGGAAATCGCCGAGGATCGCGCCGCCGCCGGCGAGCTGGCGGCAGGCGGCTGCGCGCCCACGGGCGCGGCCGGATGAGCGGCTGCGGCCGGCCGCGGCTGGTCATCGTCAACTGCGCCAGCCCCTGGTTTTTCGCCATCCCCATGGGGGCCTTCGGCCTGGCCGATTACCTGGAGCAGCGGGGCGTGGCCGTGTGCCTCGTCAACCCGGCGCTCTACCGCGAGGACGAGGCCGGCGAACGGCTGACCGCGGCGCTGGAGGCGTTCCGGCCGACCCACGCGGCCTTTGCCTTCCACTGGCAGGAAACCGCCCACGGCCTGCTGGCGGCGCTGGCCGCGGTGCGCGTCTGGAACCCGGAGATCCCCACCCTGGCAGGCGGCTTCACCGCCGCCTATTTTGCCGAGGACCTGCTTGCCACCGTGGCCGCACTCGACTGCGTGGTCACCGGCGACCCGGAGGAACCGGTGCTCGGATGGCTGAGCGGAGAGCCGGCCGGAATGATCGCCAACCTGGTCCGGCGGGACACGGACGGCGCGGTGCGGCGCAATGACCGCGCCTGGCTGATGGCGCAGCCGCTCCTGGACACGCTTTCCTTCGCCCGCCTCGACCTGCTTGTCGATGCGGATCGCTACCTGGAGAAACTGGCCGGCCGGCTCGGCTTTCCGCTCTTTCTCGGCCGC
This sequence comes from Desulfobulbus sp., assembly GCA_017998195.1. Lineage (GTDB taxonomy): Bacteria > Desulfobacterota > Desulfobulbia > Desulfobulbales > Desulfobulbaceae > Desulfobulbus. Next base: position 4,307 of record JAGODN010000222.1, read on the forward strand.
GGTTGCGTGTTCGACTGTGACTACTGCGGCGGCAGCCGGCACGCCTTCCGGCGTCATTCGGGCCGGCACCGGCCGGTGGTGCGCTCGCTCGCGGCAGTGCTCGCCGACCTGCACCGGCTCGCCGGCCGGGTGACCACCCTTTACCTCTGCTACGAGAACGACCCGTCCGAGGTGATCCGCCTGTTCCGTGCCATCGCCGCCGACCCGGAGCTGCGCCACCGGTTCGTGCTCAACTACGGGGCCTGGCACCTGCTCGACGAGGAATTTGTCGACGCCTACCGGGCGGCCTTCCGCGGCGACGCCGGGGCGCCGGTGTTCGAGTTCTCGCCCGAGGTGGTCAGTGATGCGGCCCGGCAGCGGATCAAGCGGACCACCACCTACACCCTGGAGGGGCTGGTCGCCAATGTCCGCGAGGTGGCCGCCATGTTCCATGGCCGGGTGCGTATCGAGGTCTTCTTCAGCCGCTACCACCCGGATACCGATGCCGCCT
>JAGODN010000011.1 GCA_017998195.1 Desulfobulbus sp.
TCCACCATGCCGATGGTGACGATGAGCAGGTAGTCGCCGCGCAGGTGGATGATCGGCCGGGCCACCGCCAGGGCGAACAGGGCCGCGGCCAGGCCGCTGAGCGGCAGGGTCCAGAGCACCGGCACGCCGTAACTGGTGTTGAGGATGGCTGTGGTGTAGGCGCCGATGGCATAGAAGGCGGCGTGGCCCATGTGGAACATGCCGGCGTAGCCGAGGATGATGTTCAGGCTCAGGCCCAGGATGGCGTACAGGCCGATGCTGTTGAGCACGTCCACCCAGTAGCGGTCGAGCGCCAGCGGCGCGCACAGCAGGAGGGCGAACAGCGCGCCGGCGAGGAGGTGCCCGGGTACCTTCATATCTTCTCCGCCACCCGCTCGCCGAGCAGTCCGGTGGGTCGGACGATGAGGATGAGGATGAGCACCACGAAGGCGATGGCGTCCTTCCAGGCCATGGAGATGTAGGCCGCGCCCAGGGCCTCGATCACGCCCAGCAGGAGGCCGCCGACCATGGCCCCGGGGATGTTGCCGATACCGCCGAGGATGGCCGCGGTGAAGGCCTTGAGCCCGTAGATCCAGCCCATGGTGAAATTGATCTGGCCGTAGTAGATGCCGACCATCATGCCGGCAACCCCGCCCAGGGCCGGGCCGATGCAGAAGACGATCATGATCACCCGGTTGACATCGATGCCCATCAGCCGGGCCGCGCCCTGGTCGATGGCCGCGGCGCGGATGGCGGTGCCGATGCGGGTCTTCTGCACGAACAGGTACAGGCAGATCATCATGACCACCGAGGCGACCAGGATGAGGATGCGCATGAGCGGAATCGGCATGCCGAGCACGGACACCGGGATGTTGGGCAGCAGGTTCTGCGGGTACACGTAGAATTTCGCCCCGTAGACGAGCATGACCGCGTTCTGGAAAAAGATCGACGCGCCCAGGGCCGACACCACCGCGGACAGGCGCGGCGATTCACGCAGGGGCCGGTAGGCGATGCGTTCCAGCAGGATGCCGATGACGCCGACAAGGCCCATGACCATCAGGGCCAGCAGGCCGATGCCGAGGAAACCGCCCACGTGGTCGGTGAGGGCGAGCGAGGTGAGCAGGGTCAACCCCAGGTAGGCGCCGATGGTGAACAGGTCGCCATGGGCAAAGTTGATGAGCTTGAGCACCCCGTAGACCATGGTGTAGCCGAGGGCGATGAGCGCGTAGATACCGCCCACGGCCAGGCCATTGGTCAGCTGCTGGAAGAATTGTTCCATCGCCTCTCCGGAAGGCCGCCGGGACCGTCAGGCCCCGGCGGCGCGAAGGGGTTTGCGCTCAGGGCTGGAGAACGAAGGCGCCCTGGTTGTCCACCCGGTACACCCGGTAGACCTCGCCGATGCGGTCACCCTTGTCGTTGAAGGAGATGGTGCCGGTCAGGCCCGGGAAATCCTTGAGCGACTGTTTCAGGTATGCGGAGATATTCTCCGGCTCCACCGAGTTGGCGCCCCTGATGGCCTCGACCACCACCCGGAAACCGTCGCCGGCAAGCACGGGGTAGATCGATTTGGGCGCGCTGCCGAACTTTTTCTCGAAGGCGGCGACAAAGGCCTTGGCCTCGGGCGTGTCCAGATCCTTGGGCAGGGGCGGGGTGAGGAACAGGAACCCTTCCGCGGCCGCGGCGCCGGCGATCTTCACCAGTTCGGGGTTGTTGACCGCGTCACCGCCCATGAAGGGCACATTCCAGCCCATCTCTTTCTTCTGCCGCAGGAGCAGGCCGGCCTCGGGATAGTAGCCGGTGAAGAAAACGAAGTCCGGGGCGGCGGCCTTCATCTTGGTGAGGATGGTGTTGTAGTCGCGCTCGCCCGGGGTGAGGGCGTCGAAAAAGACCACCGGGATGTTCATGCCCTTGAGGTTGGCCTGGGCCTCCTCGGCCAGCCCCTTGGCGTAGGAGGTGTTGTCGTGGAGGATGGCGACCTTCTTGTAGCCGAGTTTGCCGATGGTGGCGGTGGCCACCTTGCCCTGCTCGTCGTCCCGCGGGCAGGTGCGGAAGAAGTTCGCCAGCCCCTTCTCGGAGAGGCGGATGGCGGTGGAGCCGTTGGCCACCTGGACAATGCCGGCCTCGTCGTAGATGTTCTGGGCGGCCTCGGTGATGGAGGAGCCGTAGGTGCCGATCACCGCGACGATGCCCTGGGTGGCCAGGCGGTTGGCGGCGAGCGAGGCCTGGCGCGGGTCGCCGGCGTCGTCCTCGCTGATGATCTCGACCTTTCTGCCGAGCACGCCGCCCTGCTGGTTGAGTTCGTCGGCGAGCAGTCCCACCACCTGTTTCATCTCCTGGCCCTCACTGGCCCAGGATCCGGTCATCGGTCCCATCAGTCCGATCTTGACGGCATCGGCGGCAAGGGCGCCGGACGCCACCAGAAGAGCCAACCCGGTCACAAGGCACAACAGTCTTTTCATCTTCTCCTCCCTGATTGTGGAAAAACGCGGACGACAACGCTGCTGCAGGTTTCAGGAGCAAATTGGTAGCAGCTATAGCTACAGAAGTCAATTGGTAAGCCGGTGCGGACAGCCCCGGCGGTGCGCGCCGGGCCGGTTCAGCCGCCGAGGACGGGAAACAGGTGACGGAGCCCGTTGGCGATGAATTCCACCCCCATGGCCGCCATGATCAGTCCCATCAGCCGGGTGACGATGTTGATGCCGGTGCGCCCGAGCAGCGCCGTGATGGTCGGCGCCAGTCGAAACAGCAGCGCGGTCAGCACCACCAGCACGAGGATGGCAACGGCCAGCAGGAGCGCATGGCCGGGCGAGGGATGGCGCTGGGCGTAGAGGATCACCGTGCTGATCGCCCCCGGCCCGGCCAGCAGCGGTGTACCCAGCGGTACCACGGCGACGCTGTCCCGCTCGGCGGAGTCCAGTTCCTCCTCCCGGGTCTGCCGGACATTGCTCACCCTGGCGTTGAGCATGGAAATGGCCATGAGCAGCACGAGGATGCCGCCACCCACCCGGAACGAGTCCACCGAGATGGAGAAGAAGCGGAGGATGGCCTCGCCGCTGACCAGCACCACGAGCAGGATGATCCCCATGGACACGGCCGCCAGGGTGCCGTTGCGGTCGCGCGCCACCCTGTCCTGGCTGGCGGTCATGTTGATGAAGATCGGCAGGATGCCCACCGGGTTGACGATGGCCAGGAGGGCGAGGAAAAACTTGAGGTACTCGTTGAAATGGACGGTTTCCATCGACGTTTCCGGAGAGGTTGCCCGCGGCCCGGGCGTGCAATAAAAAAGGGGTTGGACCGGTACGGCCCAACCCCTTGCGTGTCTGTGGTAGCGGGGAGAGGATTTGAACCTCTGACCTTCGGGTTATGAGCCCGACGAGCTACCAGACTGCTCCACCCCGCGTTGCAATTCGGCCACTATAGCCGACTGACGAAATTTGTCAAGCGTCAGTTTCACTGCCTTGGCTTTTCCCCACCAGCGGCCCGATCTTCTCCAGGACCTCCTGGGGAAAGCGGGTCAGTTTGCCCGCGCGGTTGACGCAGGCATGGACGGTGAACCCCCTGGCCAGCAGGTCCGGCCGCTCCCCCGCCCCTTCCCGGGTGATGGCGTAGTGGAACCGGCAGGAGACCTTGCTCACCTCGACGAGCGACGCCGCGATGGTGAGCAGGTCGTCGTATGCGGCCGGCGCCTTGAAGCGCAGGTAGGTCTCGGTCACCGGCAGCACGCAGCCCAGGTCCTCGATGGCGCTGTAGGGCAAGGCCCAGGCGCGCATCATCTCGGTCCGGCCGATCTCGAAATAGCGCAGGTAGTTGGCGTTGTAGACCACGCCGGCGGCATCGGTGTCGCCGTAGATCACCCGGTACGGGACCGTGAACACCGGTTCCACCAGGCCGACGGAAAGCTTGTTCACCGGTTGTCCTCCTGTTCGACGAAGCGGCGGAAAAAGGCGGCGCCCGAGGGCAGATCGAGCCCGGTGCGCGCCACCGCGGCCAGGACGTTGGCCTCGGTATAGGCAAGTCCCGAAGGGGCGGCCACCCCGCGGGAGTCGTAGAGGAACAGGGGCACGGGCCAATCCTCGTGGGTGCGGCGATGCAGCGGCGTGTAGTGATCCATGGTCACCACCAGCCGGAACGGTTCACCCCGCCGCGCCATCTCCTCGCTGATCGGCCCGACGATGCGCCGGTCGAAGTCCTCGATGGCCTGCACCTTTTCCCGCACCAGCCCCTGGTGGCCGGTTTCGTCCGGCGCCTCGACGTGCACGAGCACGAAATCGTCCCGACGGAGCACCTCGAGGGCGGCCTGCGCCTTGCCCTCGTAGTCGGTGTCCAGGTAGCCGGTGGCGCCCGGGACATCGATCGCGGCAAGACCGCTGAGCACGCCCAGCCCCTTGAGCAGGTCCACCGCCGAGATGAGACCGCCCCTGAGGCCGAACCGCGCCTCCAGAGTCTCCATGGCCGGTCGCCGGCCCTCGCCCCAGAGCCAGAGGAAATTGGCCGTGCGCTTGCCCTGGCGGGAACGCTCGCGGTTGACCGGGTGGTCGGCGAGAAGGGCCTCGGCCCGCGCGAACAGGTCGCGAAAGGCCGGCACCGCCAGGTAGGCCTGGAAAAAGCCGGTCACATCCTGGTCCGAGTGGTCGTGGGGCGGCACGGTGGCGAAGTCCGCAGGCAGGTCGTCGTTGTAGACCAGCAGATGACGGTAGCTGACCCCCGCATGCAGCGCCAGCCGATCCGTGCCGCAGGCCGCCTGCAGGGCTTCGATCAGCTGGCGGCTCTCCGCGGTGCTGATGTGGCCGCTGCTGTAGTCGATCATGGTCAGGCGGCCGTCATGGTGACGGTCCACATGCACCAGGTTGCAGCGGAAGGCCAGGGCCGCGCCGATCTCCACGCCCATGCTCGCCGCCTCCAGCGGCGCCCGGCCGGTGTAGTAGCGTTCCGGTTCGTACCCGAGCAGGGAGAGGTTGGCCACGTCGCTGCCGGGTGGATAGCCCTCCGGCACGGTGCGCACCCTGAGCATCTCCGCCTGCCGCGCCAACCGGTCCATGAACGGGGTGGCGGCCGCCTCCAGCGGGGTCCGGTTGCCGAGGGCGGCAACCGGCACGTCGCCCATGCCGTCGCCGATGAGCAGGATGTATTTCATGGCCGTTGCCCCGTCCGCTGCCGGTTCATTCCTCTTCGAGGATGCGGATCTTGACCACCGGCGCGGTCACCGCTTCCAGCCGGCTGATCTCGTCGAGCGCGGCGCTCACAGCCGATTCCCTGGCGCTGTGGGTGACGAGCACCAGCGGCACCGCACCGACCTTCTTCCGCCCTTTCTGGATGACCGACTCGATGCTGATGTCGTGCCGGCTGAGGATGCCGGCAATGGTGGCGAGCACGCCGGGCTGGTCGAGCACGGTGAAGCGGAAGTAGTACGGCCCGTACAACTCGGCCATCGGGGTGATGGCCCGGGTGCGCATTGCCCCGGGCAGGTAGGCCAAGCTCGGCACCCGGCCGACGCAGTTGTTCCGGATGTTGCGGGCGATGTCGACCACGTCGGCGGCGACCGCGCTGCCGGTGGGCACCGAGCCGGCGCCGAGCCCGTAGAAGAGCACGTTGCCGACCATGTCGCCCTGGAAATGAATGGCGTTGAAGGCACCGTTGATCGAGGCGAGCAGATGGTTCTCCGGCACCATGGTCGGGTGCACCCGGGCCTCGACATGGTCACCGTGGTTGCGGCTGATGGCCAGCAGCTTGATGCGGCAGCCGAACTCGCGCGCCAGTTCGATGTCCATGGGCTCGATGCGCGAGATACCCTCGATGGAGATCTGGTGGTGGGTGATGTGCATGCCGTAGGCCATGGACATGAGGATGGCCAGTTTGTGGGCGGTGTCGATACCCTCGATGTCGTAGCTCGGGTCGGCCTCGGCGAACCCCAGCCGCTGCGCCTCGGCGAGCACCTCGGCAAAGGGTATGCCCTCGTCGGTCATGCGGGTGAGGATGTAGTTGGCTGTGCCGTTCATGATGCCCATGATCGACAGGATGCGGTTGGCCACCAGCCCCTCCTTGAGGGACTTGATCACCGGGATGCCGCCGCCGACGCTGGCCTCGAAGCCGACCTCCACGCCTTTCGCGGCCGCGGCCGCGAAGATGTCGCGCCCCTCCTGGGAGAGCAGCGCCTTGTTGGCGGTGATCACGTGCTTGCCGGCCTCGATGGCCTCGAGGACAAAGGTCTTGGCCGGCTCGATGCCGCCGATCAGCTCGACAATAATGTCGATCTTTGGGTCGCTGATCAGATCCCGGGCATCCCGGGTGAGCGGGACGTGGCTGAACCGTTCGGGCAGGGCGTCGGTGCCATGGTCGGCGATGCCGGCCAGGCGGATGGACATCCCGGTGCGCCGGACCAGCCGCTCCTGCTGCGCCAGCAGCACTTCCGCCAAGCCCTTGCCCACCGTGCCAAAACCGATTATGCCCACCCGGATCTCGTTCATCGCCTGTTGTCACCTGCAGAGAAAAAGTTGGAGAACTGTTCGCGTACGGCGCGTTTTCTACCCTCTTTCCGGCGGGATGTCAAAACGTATGCACCCGCCCGCAGCCAAGCCCGCGGACCGGCGCATTTTTCAGCGTCCTATCACCTGCGCTGATCCTCACCATCATTTTCCGTGGCGCATTCCCCCAAGGTACGGTATAGTGCCTCGCTCAATGAGGGCAGATTCATTTTCCGCCACCCTCTTTTGTCAAGCATATGCACCTGTTGCTCACTCATTTCCGCAATCACACATGGAGGACGCCAGCATGAATATCCTTACTTTCGGACCGAACGGCAGCGGCAAAGGCACCCAGGGCGCCATCATCAAGGAGAAGTACGGCATCGATCACATCGAGTCCGGCGCCATTTTCCGCGAGCACATCAAGGGCGGTACCGAGTTGGGCAAGAAGGCCAAGGCCTACATCGACCGTGGCGACCTGGTGCCCGACGAGATCACCATCCCCATGGTGCTCGAGACGCTGGGCAAGTCCAAGGAGAAGGGCTGGCTGCTGGACGGCTTCCCGCGCTCGCTGGCCCAGGCCGAGGCCCTGGACAAGGCGCTCAAGGATGCCGGCATGAAGCTCGATTTCGTCATCGAGATCGTGCTCGACCGCGAAGTCGCCAAGGAGCGCATCATGGGCCGTCGCCTCTGCGCCAACGACAACAACCACCCCAACCACATCGCCTTCGAGGCCATCAAGCCGGTCGAGAAGGACGGTAAGCTGGTCTGCCGGGTCTGCGGCGGGGAGCTCTCCACCCGCGCCGACGACCAGGACGAAGAGGCCATCAACAAGCGCCACAACATCTACTACGACGACAAGACCGGCACCATGGCCGCGGTCAACTACTTCAAGAAGCTGCCCGGCACCCCGGTGATCAGCGTGGACGGTTCCAAAAACATCAAGGAAGTCTCCCAGCTGATCCTCAAGGAACTGCCGTAAACGAACCGGCAACGTCCGTCTGAAAACGTTTCCGCGCCCCCGGGTGCGGAAACGTTTTTTTGTTTGCCTCACTGCTCTTTTCCTTTATGGTTGCGGCCATGAAAACGCTCGTCTCGACCAATCTGGTGCAGTCCATCATGGCCAAGGAGGCCTTTGTGCGCGAAAGCACAGACGACCTCCTGCGGCTCGCCGACTGGATCCGGGAGACCTTCGCGGACGGCGGCAAGCTGCTCATCTTCGGCAACGGCGGCAGCGCCGCCGACGCCCAGCACCTGGCGGCCGAGTTCGTCAACCGTTTCCTCATCAACCGCCGCCCGCTGCCGGCCCTGGCCCTGACCACCGACAGTTCGGTGCTCACCGCCATCGGCAACGACTTTTCCTTTGACCAGGTGTTCGTCAAGCAGGTGCAGGCCCTGGGTCGACCCGAGGACCTGGCTCTGGGGATATCCACCAGCGGCACCTCGGCCAACGTGGTCAAGGGCATGCAGGCGGCCCGGGAGATCGGCATGCGCACCGCCGCCCTCACCGGCGGCACGGTCCGTCCGGGCGGCGACCTGGCCGCGCTCTGCGACCTGGTGCTCAACGTGCCCGCGGATTCCACCCCGCACATCCAGGAAACCCACCTGTGGATCGAGCACGTCCTCTGCGAGATCGTCGAAAAGCAGCTGTTCGGGTCCGCCTGAGCCCCCCGCTCGCCCCGCCCTCCTCATCCTCCCGACTTCGCCATGACCGCCTCGCCCGTTCAACCCCTCGATTTCAGCGGATTGCACACCTACTCGGTGCATGACCGCCACTCCAAGGTCAGCGTCGCCGATTTCGCCGCGCCGGTACGGCCCGGCATGAGCCTGTACGAGTTGCTCGCCGGCCTGCCCCGCCAGCTGGCCGGCGCCGATTTCCCGGACTTGGTCCGGCGGATCGCGGCGGCGCGGCGGGCGGACCGGCCGGTGCTGGTCGGCATGGGCGCGCACGTGATCAAGGTGGGGCTCAACCCGGTGCTCATCGATCTGCTGCGGCGCGGGGTGATCACCGCCCTGGCCTTGAACGGCGCGGGCATCATCCACGACACCGAGATCGCCATGGTCGGCCGCACCTCCGAGGAGGTAGCCGACGTGCTCGGCGCCGGCGCCTTCGGCGCGGCCCGGGAAACCGGCGAGGTGCTCAACGCGGCCATCCGCGACGGCGCCGCCCGCGGCATCGGCATCGGCCAGGCGGTGGGCGAAACGCTCCTGGCCAACCGGTTCCCGCACAACGACCAGAGCCTGCTCGCCCAGGCCGCTGCCCTCGGCGTGCCGGTGACCGTACACGTGGCCATGGGCACGGACATCATCCACATCCACCCGGGTGCGGACGGCGCGGCCATCGGCCAGGCCGGTCACCACGACTTCCGGGTGTTCTGTCGGCTGGTGAGCGACCTGGAGGGTGGCGCCTATCTGAACGTCGGCTCGGCCGTGCTCCTGCCCGAGGTCTTTCTCAAGGCCCTGACCCTGGTGCGCAACCTCGGCTATCCGGTCAAACGGTTCACCACCGCCAACTTCGATTTCATCCGCCACTACCGGCCCGCCACCAACGTGGTCCACCGGCCCACCCTGGAGGGCGGCAAGGGGTTCCACTTCACCGGGCATCACGAACTCATGCTGCCGCTCCTGGCCGCCGCCGTGCTCGACGCCCTCGATCAACACCCCGGGGAGGAGGTCGGGCCGGAAACCGCCTCCGCCCCGGCAACAGGCCGCCCCTGCGGCGGGACCGGATTATGAGAACAACCCTGCGCATCGGCACCCGCGCCAGCCTGCTGGCCGTCACCCAGTCCACCTGGGTTAAGAGCCAAATCGAACAGGCCCACCCGCAGGTGCGGGTTGAACTGGTGAAGATCACCACCAAGGGGGACCGAATCCTGGACGTGCCGCTGGCCAAGGTCGGCGGCAAGGGACTGTTCGTCAAGGAAATCGAGGACGCGCTGCTCGCCGGCGAAGTGGACCTTGCCGTCCACTCGATGAAGGACGTGCCCACCGAACTGCCCGAGGGGCTGTTCATCGGCATCGTTCCGGCCCGGGAAACCCCGCGGGACGCCTTTCTCTCCAACCACTGCCCCAGTGTGGCCGCCCTGCCGGACGGCGCCCGGGTCGGCACCTCGAGCCTGCGGCGTAAATCCCAGCTGGCCGCCGTGCGGCCCGATCTTGCGATTCTCGACCTGCGCGGCAACGTCGACACCCGCCTGCGCAAGCTCGACGAAGGCCAGTACGACGCCATCATCCTGGCCGGCGCCGGCCTCAACCGCCTCGGCCTGCAGGGGCGGATCACCGTCGAGCTCGACCCGGCGGTGATGCTTCCGGCCATCGGCCAGGGCGCGCTCGGCATCGAACTGCGCCGGGACGACGCCGAACTGCTCGAACAGCTGCAGTTCCTCCACGACCCCCGCACCGCCACCGCCGTGGCCGCGGAACGGGCCTTCCTGCTGCGCCTCGAAGGCGGCTGCCAGGTGCCCATCGGCGCGCACGCCGAGGTGGACGGAGCAACGGTCCGGCTCACCGGCCTGATCGCCAGCGTCGACGGGAGCCAACTGCTCCGTGACACCCTGACCGCGCCGGCAGCCGAGGCCGCGGCCCTGGGTACCCGGCTCGCCGAGACCCTGCTCGCCCGCGGCGGCAAGGCCATCCTCGACGCGGTCTACAACGCCACCCCGGCCCAATGACCGCACCCTCCCGCACCTCAACCGGACCAGACCAGTGACCTCCGCCACCTCTCCTTCGTCACAGCGCCCCGGCAAAGTCTACCTCGTCGGCGCCGGCCCGGGCGATCCCGGGCTCATCACCCTGCGCGGCAAATACCTGCTCGAGCACGCCGAGGTGGTCGTCTACGACTATCTCGCCAGCCCCAAGCTGCTCAACTACGTGCCGAAGAGCGCCCAGTTCATCTATGCCGGCAAGAAGGGCGGCGGCCTGCACGCCTTCACCCAGGACGGCATCAACAAGCTGCTGGTGGAACACGCCAAGCTGGGCAGGATGGTGGTTCGTCTCAAGGGCGGCGACCCGTTCATCTTCGGCCGGGGTGCGGAGGAGATCCAGGAACTGGTGGCCGAGGGCATCGACTTCGAGGTTGTGCCCGGGGTGACCTCGGCCACGGCCGCCGCCACCTACGCGGGCATCCCCATCACCCACCGCGAATACACGGCCTCGGTGGCGTTCGTCACCGGCCACGAGGATCCGAACAAGAAGCTGTCCAACATCAGCTGGGACAAGCTGGCCACCGGCGTGGGCACCATCGTCATCTACATGGGCATCAAGACCCTGCCGACCATCACCAGGAAGCTCATCGACTACGGCCGCTCCCCGGACACGCCGGTGGCCGTGGTCCGCTGGGCCTCGACCCCGCAGCAGCACTCGGTGGTCGGCACCCTGGCGACCATCTGCGACGTGGTTCAGCAGGCGGACATCAAGCCCCCCGCGCTGGTGATCGTCGGCGAGGTGGTCAAGCTGCGCGACACCATCGACTGGTTCGAGAAACGGGCCCTGTTCGGCCGCCGCATCGTGGTCACCCGGACCCGCGAACAGGCCAGCGAACTCATGGTCCAACTGGAGGAACACGGCGCCGAGTGCCTGGAGTACTCGACCATCCACATCGAGCCGGTGGACGACTACTCGCTGCTCGACCAGGCCATCGACTGCATGGGCGACTACCAGTGGGTGCTGTTCACCAGCCTGAACGCGGTCACCTATTTCTTTCGGCGGCTCAGCCAGTTGCATCTTGACAGCCGCCACCTGGCCGGACCGAAGATCGCCGCGGTGGGCAGGGCGACCGCCGAGGAGCTGCTCCGTTACGGCATCCGGGTCGACCTGGTTCCGGAGAAGTTCACCGGCGAAGGGCTGGCCGCGGCGCTGGTGCAGTCCCAGGTGGCCGGCAGCCGCATCCTGTTGCCGCGGGCGCTCAAGGCCGGCGACCTGCTGCCGGAAACCCTCACTGAGGCGGGCGCAACGGTGACCGTGGCGCCGGTGTACCGGAACGTGCCGCCCGCGGGCCGCAAAGAGGAGTTGCGCGAGCAGCTGGCAGGCGGCGAGGTCGACCTGGTGACCTTCACCAGCAGTTCCACGGTGACCAATTTCCTCACCATGCTCGATGCCCGCGACCAGGAGGAACTGCACCGGCTGCTCGCCGGGGTGGCCATTGCCGCCATCGGCCCGGTTACCGCCGCCACCCTTGCGGAGCACGGCCTGCAGGCGGATATCCAGCCCCGTCGCTACACCATCACCGACATGGTACAGGCGATCGTGGCCCATTACCGGGACCGGCGCGCATCCGGTGCGGCCTGAGCGCCACCTCCGCCAGTCCGACCAGCCACCGGCGACCGCCCGGCCGCCGGCCCGGCGCCCCGACACCAAGGATGGGACGTCCGGGGATCCCTGGGTGCGCTGCACCGCCTGCGGTCACGGGATCACCACCCCGGACCAGGCCATGCGGGTCAACGGCCGGCATGCGCACGCCTTTTTCAACCCGGCGGGCATCGCCTACGAGCTGCGCTGCTTCCGCACTGCCCCGGGAATCAGCGCCGAGGGCGCACCGACCGGCGAATTTTCCTGGTTCCCCGGCTGCCGGTGGCAAATCGCCCTGTGCGCGGCCTGCCGCACCCACGTGGGCTGGCTGTTCACCGGTGCCCGCTCATTCGCCGGCCTGATCAGCGGCCGCATCAGAACCTTACCCGTCAACGACTGACGATAGCACCGCTGCCCCTCCGCCCGATCGAACCAGCGTCGGCCGGACCGATCCGTCGGCCGGTTTAATTTGTTGTCAACCACCAGGCCGGGCGGTAGAATATTTACAGAAAAATTCACCTTTCATGGTCTGCCCCGGTCCGCCTCCCATGCCGAAACGACGCTTCCTCTCCCTCCTGCCGCTTGTTGCCGCCCTGCTGCTCGGCCCAGGGGCGACGGTGGCCTCTGCCAACGATCCCGGCTCGCCTGCCGGCGGCACGGTGTGGGACAATGCGGTGAACAGTCTGCTGGCAACCGGCATGTACGGGTTCAGTGCCCGGAATCTGCCCGGCCTGAGCGTGCAACTGCAGCATTCGGCCCACCGCCACCCGGACCTGGACCGTGCCAGGACCAGCCCCGGCGGTCAGGCCATCACCTTTTCCTATGAAGGGTCCGCCGGCCTGCTCGGCTTCTCGGCCGGCTACATCCTGACCACGGAACCGGACGAACGCAGGCCCGGGACCGTGTTCCTCGGCCTGGATCCGCAGCGCAGCGGCTCCTTCGACCCGGCCCGCTCCTGGTACATGGCCTTTGACCTGTCCCGGTCCTACCAGGTTGACGAGGATCTCACCCTCCAGCTGGGCAACACCACCATGCTCCTCAAGAATCCCTTCGACACCGAGGAGGGCCAGTTGTTCTCCATGCTCTTCAACATGCCCGTTTCCTACCGGAACTACCTGACCATCACCCCCATGCTGCAATGGACCCGCCCCGTTGCCGGCAGCCCCGCGGGCGGTGGCGCCCCGGCGGCAGCCGAGCCGGTCGCAACCACCCCCAATGTTTTCTACGGCGGCATCTCCATCAGTTTCTCCTACTGATCACGGCAGGGCAACGGCCACCGCCGCCCCGCCGCCGTGCCGCAATTGATCCATGCCCAATCGTACCGCCCCCCCCCAGCAGCGGCCCGGCCGATCGGACCGCCCTGAACCAAGCCACCCCTCCTTGAAGGGAGCACACACAGGAGTGCCCGTTGTGAAGAGTGATACCCTGTTGACCACATCCGTCCTGCCTGCCCGTTTCGCCACGGCAGTCCTTGTCCTTTTGACCATCCTGCTGGCCGGGCCCTTTGGTGGCCCGATCTTCTCCGGTGGTCCGGGCGCCCTGGCCGCCGAGGCTCCGGAACAGACGGCACCAGCCAGGCGCCAGGTGCTTTTCCTGCCCTTCTCGGTCGACATTCCCGGCTCCCACGCCTACCTGCGCAACGGCCTGGCCAGCATGCTGGCCAGCCGTCTGGCCACCCGGGCGAACATCATCGCCGTGCCCCAGGGTGCGGCGACCGAGCAGATGGCCGCCGCGCTCAAGGCCGGCAACCACGAAGCGTTCGGCCAGCAGCTGCGGCAGTCCGGCGCGGACTACTTGGTCATGGGCTCGCTCGCGCCCGCCGACGAAAGCTTGCTGCTGACCAGTTACGTGTTCTCGAAAAACGCCGGCCAGGCGCCGCGCAAGTTCAGCCACACCCTGCCCGCCGTGGAAGGGGCCATGGGCGCCGTCGATGACCTGGCCTGGCAGATCAGCGGCACGGTCTTCGGCAAACCGCGGCCGGAGGAGGCCGCCGCCCCGGTGCAGGGTAAGGGCACGGCCGCCTTCCAGACCGCGCACCCGGAGCGCGCCTACCGTGAGAACCTTTTCGCCGGCAGCCTCGCCGGGCTGGAGGAGGGCGGCCGCTTCGAACTTGCGGCCAGCCACCGCAGCCGCAAGATGCCCATGGAACTGATGGACATGAACGCGGGCGATCTCGACGGCGACGGCACGGTCGAGATCGTTCTCCTGGCCCGCTCCGAACTGCTCCTCTATCGCTTCCGGGACGGCCAGTTCCAGCGGATCGCCGCCGCTCCCCTGCCCGATCACCTGCGCTACCATGGCGCCACCCTGGCGGACCTGAACGGCAACGGTCGCCAGGAAATCTACGTCAGCGCCAGCGCCGGCGAGGTGCCCGATTCGAGTGTGTACGAGTGGGACGGCCACGCCCTGAGCCAGCTGTTCAGCGCGATCCGTTTCTACCTGCGCGCCATGGATGTTCCGGGTGAGGCACCGGTGCTCCTGGGGCAGTCGACCCTGGCCGGGGAACAGGGCGCAGGCGGAATCCGGCGGATGAGCCTCGACCCGCAGCACGGCATCGTTGCCGGCGAGGCGTATCCCCTGCCCGCACCTTTCAACCTGTTCGACTTCGCCGTGGGCGACCTGGACGGCGATGGATCCCGGGAGGTTGTCGCCGTCAACGCGGACAACCGCATGCAGGTGTTCGCCGCCTCCGGGGCGCTGCTCTGGACCAGCACGGAACTTTACGGCGCCAGCGACAATTTCTTCGGCACCCTGACGAGCCAGTCGGATCTTGAGAAAAAAACGGTCTACGTCAACACCCGGATCATCCTCACCGATCTCGACAGTGACGGCAAAAATGATGTTCTGGTGGGCCGGAACCGCCTGGAAACCGTGGCCTTCATGCCCAACCTGCGGTACTTCGACGGCAGTTCGATCACCGCGCACCGGTGGGTCAACGGCGCCTTGACCCCTGTCTGGGAAACCCGCAAACTGCCCGGCTACACGGTCAACTACCAGGCGCTGCGCACGAACGAAGAGGGAGGCCACCTGCAACTGCTGTTTGCCGATACGGAAAAGGGCTTCCCGTTCATGTTCTGGCAATCGTCCGCCGCCGCCCTGAACCGCTATCTCCTGCGCACCGCGCCAGGTACCGAGTGAGCTGAACAACGGTCGTTGCCACCTGGCCCGCCTCTGCTGCGGGACAGGTGGAAACACCGAATTTCCATCCCGTTTTCCAGTCCCGACACGGTCCGGCCGGTCTCGCCTTTTTTCCCCGCCCGGTGCGTCACAGCGCCCGCCTGCAGGGCCGGAGCACACCGGTTCTTGCCCGCACGCTCCCCGAGCCAGCAGACAACCTGCTGTTTTGCTGGCTGTTTTTCCCTTGCTCGAATGCAATAAATTGATGCTTTTTTTTGAGGAACTCATTAAGAGACGGGGAACTTTTCCCCCATAACCTCAAAAAGGAGACGATTCCCATGAAGTACCTGCGCACCTCTCGCGGACACGCGGCTGCCGCCTCACTGCTGATGGCGGCGTCCTGCCTTGCCGGCACTGTCCATGCGGCCGACGCCGAGCAGACCAATCCGCTGCAGTTCTACACCGGCAGCAACAACAGTTATGCCAAGGCCACCCTCCAGGTCGAAGTCGGCCTGTTCGACCAGGGGAACTCCTGGTTCGGCAATTCCCGGGAGGCCCTCGGCGAGAAGTCCGATTCGTGGTGGGAGTCGCTCATCCGCCCGGGCCTCGAAGGCAGCTACTTCCTGCCCAACACCCAGGAGATCTACGGCCGGGTGGACGCGGTCCAGGCCAACACCGGCGGCGGCCTGGATGCGGCCGCCTCCAACGCCGGCCTGGGTGATGTCAGTGACCTGCGCGTCGAGAACGCCTATGCCGGCTGGCGCTCGGGCAACCTGTTCAGTTCGCTCGGCGAGAACTTCCTCGACATCTCCTTCGGTCGCCAGCAGTACAAGGTGGGCGACGGTTTCCTGCTTTACAGCTACGCCGGTTCCGGCGGCGACCGCGGTGCCTACTGGATCGGCGGACGCCGGGCGGCCGAGTATGCGGGCATCGTCCGCATGAAAACCGGCGGGCTGAACGTCGACCTGGTCTACCTGGAGAACGACCCCATCTCCAACGACTCCACCGAACTGGGCGGGGCCACCGTCAACTACACCTTCAATGACAACGCCAGCATCGGCGGCGGCCTCTACACCCTGGATTCGGACATCGACAGCCGGGACGGCATGAACGTCTTCGACATCCGCGGCGGGGTCAAGCCCTTTGCCGCGGCCAACGGTCCGGAGGCCCTCCGGCCGCTACGTTTCGACGCCGAGTATGTCCACGAGGACCGGGACGACGGTTTCGACGCGGGCAACGGCTGGCACGTCACCACCTCCTACCAGTTCGAGCAGGTGGCCTGGCAGCCGACCCTGTCCTACCGGTACGCGAGTTTCGACGAGAACTACGACACCCTCTTCTACGGCTTCGCCGACTGGGGTTCGTGGTATCAGGGTGAAATCATCGGCGAGTACGTGCTGGGCAACTCCAACCTCGATTCGCACATGGTCAAGCTCAAGGTCCAGCCGCTCGAGCCCGTGGCCGTCAGCCTGTTCTACTACAACTTCACCATCCATGATGCCGGTGACTTCGGCGTCAAGGACGATGCCTACGCCGACGAACTGGACCTGGTCATCGACTGGTCGGTCAACGACCA